>DATCQF010000281.1:0-3160 GCA_036569735.1 Allostellaceae bacterium
TGGTCGGGAAAGACCACCACGTGGCGGGCGAGAAAAGCCTCGACGATCGCATCTTTCCACTCCGGCGACAGCGGTTGCGACAGGTCGATGCCGATGATGGCCACGCCGCCCGCGGGCGACAGCCGCACCGGAGGGCAGCGGCTGCGGTCCCGCACGTTCATACTGGATCGAGAACCAGCCATTTTCCTATCAGATCGTCCGGCCATTTAACGTCACCGAAGGTATAGCCTTCGAGGAAGCTCAAATAGCCGCCGCGAATGAACAAAGTGAAGCCGACAAGATCGCATGGTGGCACTAACAATGTCGGATATGATTCGGAAATTTCCGAGTTTATCTGATCGACGCGATCGGCATTCCCGGCAAGCACCAGGTCCACAAAAACACCCACGCCAGTCATGCGCCGCTTGTCCACGCGCGCGCCCGCCAGCTGATCCAGAAAAGGAGACGCAGGCCCGTATTGCTTAACGAGCATCGATCGGATGATCTGCGCCTCTGTCGCGGTTAACGGGCCCATTTTCATCGCACCGCTTCAGGGGGGAATCCACGCCGTGGCGACCCGCACGACGCCATCGATTATACGCCCACTGACTGTAACGGAATTACCACCGACATCGAACACCTGTTTGTAAAGGCCATGGTCATCAACGGTCAGATTGCCACTCTCAAATGCGGCGTTGATCGCATCTACAATGGCCTGACCCGCCGCCTCCGCGCTGCCGTACTGCCGAACAAGTAAATCGAGATTGTGCCTCGGCTCGCCGAAGATGTGGTTGCGCCGGTTCGGATCATCCATGGCTCCCGATGCGCCTCACCCCCTCGGCAACCCCAATACGCGCTCGCCGATGATGTTGCGCTGAATTTCGCTGGTGCCGCCGGCGATCGTGTATTGCCGCGCCCCCAAGACCCGGTGCAGCCAGCGCGATGCGTCGGGCACCGCCTCGGTCGGGGTGTCGAGGGTCGCGTAAGGGCCGAGGAGCGTCCCGGAGAAATCGGCGATGCGCCCGGCCAGTTCGGAGCCGAACAGCTTCAATATCGAGCCCTCGGGGCCGGGCGGCTCGCCGCGCAGCCGCCGGCTGAGGCCGCGCAGCCGGGTCACCTGCAGCGCCTTCGTTTCGATCGCGAGCTGGGCCAGCTGCTGGCGGATGTGGCTCTCGCGCCAGGCCGGTTCCTGGCGGCTGGGGAATTGCTTGGCCAATTCGACAAGCCGGGCGATCTGCGCGGCGTGGTCGCGCCCGCCGGCCCCGCCGCGCTCGAACATCAGCGTCGTCGTCGTGACCTTCCAGCCCTCGTTGAGCGGGCCGACGAGGTTCTCCTTGGGCACGACGACGTCCTCGAAGAACACCTCGTTGAAATGGCGGTGACCGTTCAGGAGGACCAGCGGGCGCACCGTGACCCCGGGGGTTTTCATGTCGACCAGCAGGTAGGAGATGCCGTGGTGCTTTGGCGCCTCGGGGTCGGTGCGCACCAATAGGAAGCACCAATCGGCGAAATGCGCGCCCGAGGTCCACACCTTCTGGCCGTTGACGACGAAATGGTCGCCCTGGTCGACGGCGCGGGTCCGCAAGCTCGCGAGGTCGGAGCCCGCGCCCGGCTCGGAATAGCCCTGGCACCAGATTTCGTCGGCGCTGAGGATCCGCGGCAGGTGCCGCTTTTTCTGCTCCTCGTTGCCCCAATGGATGAGGGTCGGGCCCAAGAGGTTGAGCCCGCTCTGGCACGGCAGGATCGGCGCGCGGGCGCGGAAATATTCCTCGTCCCAGATCACCTGCTGCATGAAATTGGCGCCGCGCCCGCCGTATTCCTTGGGCCAGGAAATCCCGACCCAGCCGGCTTCGTGCATCTTTTTCTGCCAGGCGATGCGCCTTGCCAGGATGTCGCGGTCGGGCGAGATGCGCTGGTCCTGCGCGTCCTCGACCCTGAGGTCGTCCGTGAGATTGGCCTCGAGCCAGTCGCGGAATTCGCGGCGGAAGGTGGCGTGCTCGGGCGCGTCGGCGAAATCCATGGCGGGTCCTCCCCAGGCTCGGCCGAGGATAGCCGGCGGCCGGCACGCGCTCAATGATGCTTCCGATCCGGGGGCGGCAGGTTTAGCCTTTGCGCTGCGGGTGAACGGGAGGGGACAGATGCTGAGTCAGCAGCAGGTCGAGCAATACCGGCATGACGGCTATCTGTTCCCGTTCGCGGCGCTGTCGGCCGCGGAGGTCGCCGAATGCAACGCGGGGCTGGCGCGGTACGAGGGCTGGCTCGGCTCGCCGGTCAACCAGGCCGACCGGCGCTGGCGCTCGGCGAGCTATGTCATGCTGCCCTGGGTCGATGCGCTGGCGCGCCATCCGCGCATCCTCGATGTCGTCGAGGATCTGATCGGGCCCGACATCCTGGTCTATACCGCGACCTTCTTCATCAAGGAGGCTGAGAGCCCGACCTTTGCCGCGTGGCACCAGGACGCGACCTATTTCGGCCTCGACCCGCACGAGCACGTCACCGCCTGGGTCGCGCTGAGCGATGCCAGCGCCGAGGCGGGCTGCATGGAGGTGGTGTCGTCGCGGGGCGTCCCGCGCCAGATGCATCACGCCGCGCTCGGTCTCGTCAACAGCATCAATGGCGGCGGCCAGGCGATCGTCGAAGGCTTCGACGAGAGCGGCACGTCGATGATGGAGGTAGAGGCCGGGAGTTTCTCCTTGCACCACACGCTGTGCCGGCATCGCTCGGCGCCGAACCGGGCACAGCACCGCCGGGTCGGGATCGGCATCAGCTATATCCCGGCGCATTGCCGCCTCACCGGCACGGTGCGGATGTGCGCCCGGCTGGTCCGGGGGCGCGACAGCTTCGGGAATTTCGATCTGATCCCGGCGCCGGAAGCCGAGCTGCATTCCGCAGCGCTGGAGCGCCACGCGCTTGTGTATGCGCGCTATCGCGACAATTACGCCGAGCAGATCGCCGCGCACGAGCGCGAATTCGCCGCCCAGCCGGCTTAAGGGAGCGCCCCCTCACCCTGCCCTCTCCCCCGATGGGGGCGAGGGTAAGAATTGGGAAGCCGTCGTGCCTCCCTTAACCCTCTCCCGCATTGCGGGAGAGGGGGGACCGGCCGCGCTGGCGCGCCACGAGCTTGTCTATGTGCGCTACCGGGACAACTACGCCGAGCAGATCGCCGCGCACGAGCGCGAAT
>DATCQF010000282.1:0-1885 GCA_036569735.1 Allostellaceae bacterium
TGACGGTAGAGATAAACGACATATGCCGCTAGGGTCGCGCTCGGAGGGAACTCACCCCTCCTCCGCTTTTGGCAGCAGCCAGCCGCGATAATGGACGACCGGACCGATGATGCGAAAGGCCGCGTCGACATCGAAAACGAAATTGTCCCCGTCACCGCTCTCGAAACATACCGCGACCGGCATCAGCCAGCGCGGCAACGGCAGGAACAACAGCCGCCACCGGACCAGCTCCCAGCGCAGCCCTTCGCGGGTCGCGGTGAGCTGGTGAAAGAAGACGTACGGGAAGAACCGCTCGCACAACAGCCCGGCATGGCGGCCCGTACCGGCCAGAAATTCGCTCTGATAGCGCCGTCCCGCAAAGCGCCGCCTCCAGAACTCGCCACCCTGCCCGTCGATTTGGAATGCCACCGTTACCGGTACGTCCCGCCCCGGCGCCGGCAGGCCCGAGACCTTGCAGATGAGCCAGGGCAGCAACCCGCGCGGCGAGGTGATGTCGGCCTTGCCCTCGGTGACGACATCGCCGGCGAGGCTGTGCAGCCGGCGCACCGGCTCGGGCAGCATGGCAAAATCGTCGCCGAGCAGCGCCTGGAACGGGGATGGCGGCATCAGGGGCTCGTCCTAATCTCGGTGGTGATCCGGTAGGGAAGAAACTCCCGCTCGATGGTGTCGAGGTCTAGCACGCCGACACAGGGCCGGGCACCGGCCTCGGCGATACGCCCGTCGGCGAGCGCGCGGATCGCCGCAAGGGCCGGCAAGGTGGGGATGACGGGACCGTCCCCCCTCTCGGCGACCAGGGACCAGACCGCGCTGACCGGCTTGCCTTCGGCATCGTTGCCCGCGGCCACGACCATCATCCCGCCGCGGTCGCTGCCAAAGAATTTGAGGCGCTCGGCGGCCCAGCGAAACAACCCGGCAAACGGGGCCAGCGACCCGAGCAGCCCCGCCTGCACCACGAGGCTCGCCGCGTAAAGCCCCAGATGCATCACCGACAATTCCAGCCCGGCGCGGAAGATCGCGGCGTCGCGCGGAGCGAAGCGGGCCGGCACCAGGTCGAGATCTGGGGTCTCGCACAAGGACAGCCAGCGTTTGCCCAAACCAGGCATGTCCCGCCGGACCGGCCGGCCCCAGCCCGGCTGCCCGGACCAGACGCCATCGGCAAAGACGCGCACGGGCCTCCCGGCATAGGAGAGGATCGCCTGCATCACCGACAGTCCGCGGGGCGCATTGCGGTTGCCCGGCGAGATCGCGATCTCGACGGTGTCGATCCGGCGCCATCCCCGGGTCAGCCGGTCCAGCACCGCATGCGACACGGCCGGCGTCGAGCTGGCACCCGTGAGCGCCACCAGCCCGGCCGCCCGCGCCTCGGGGTCGAGCGCGCCGAACCCGGCGACGAAGTCGCGCGCGTCGGCGAGATCGACATAGTGCATCCCGGCCGCGATCGCCGCCCGCGCGAACCGATATTGAGCGCCCTGAAACGGCCCCGCCGCATCGACGGCGGCAAAGGCGCCGCTCGCCCGCAGAGCCTCCGGCGTGATCGCCCCGGTATCGAGGCGCATCGCGCTCGCACGGTTGCCGAGCGCGGCGGCGCGCGCTTCCGCCCGCGCCAGATTGCGGCCGGCGATGACGACAGCGAAGTCGGAGGTGCGGATCAAGCCATCGACGAGCCGGCTGCCGAAGGCGCCGGCGCCACCGACCACCAGTACGGAATGCGCCACCGCTCAGCCCTGCTGCGCGCCGGAACCGAGAAAATGCCGCATCAGCTCCGGTGTTGGTACGAGGCATGTCTCGGCCCGGCCGAACAGCCGGTAGCGGTTGCGCGCGATCATGTCGTAGAGCCCGTCCCTGATGAGCCTGGGTACCGCGCGACACACCCGCACCCACGACC
>DATCQF010000283.1:0-3455 GCA_036569735.1 Allostellaceae bacterium
CCCGCCAGACCCGGCCAAGATCGTCGAACGGCGTCGGGTCGGCGGTGCCGTCGAACAGCGCGAAATAGCCGAATTCTCCCGAAATCGGCGCGCTCGGTCCGGGCATCGAGCGCCGCGCCAGCTCGATTGCGGTGACGGCACTCCTCGCGGCAAAGCCCATCTGCATCGCCAGCTGTGGGCTCGCCTCCTGATGCGCCTGCATCGTGCCGGCGCATTGCCCGTAATAGATGCCGAGCGCATCGCGGGTCTGCGTCTCGTCGAGCCCGGCCAGTACGGCGAGCCCGGCGACCGCGCCGAAGCCGCTGCAATTGGCCGGGCGGAAGAACCGCATCGGCGCGCGCGAGCACAGTCCCAGCGTCACCGCGACATCGATGCCGGCGACCACGGCGCGCAACAGGCGCTCGCCGGAAATCCCGCCTTCCCGCTCGGCCCAGCCGACGAGGCTCGGCAGCACCGCCGACATCGCGTGCACCACCGCACCCTCATGCACGCAGTCGAATTCGAGGGCGTGCATCTGGTAGGCGTTGACCATCGCGGCCTGGCCAAGCGGCAGGCGCTCACCCGTGCCCCACATCGTCGCGTCGCCGATTCCGCTTGAGGCCGCCGCCATGTCGAGCACTTCGCGGCGCCACGGCGCGCCGGCGCCGGCGATGCCGACCCCGAGCGAGTCGGCGATGAAGATTTTCGCTGCGGCGCACGCCGCGTCGGGCAGTTCGCCGGCGGCGACCCGCGCGATATGCGCGACGATCTTGTCGACGACGGGGTCTTGCATCGCTAGCCCCTCACCCTCCCACGCCTGCGGCGCGGGCCCCTCCCTCTCCCCGCTGACGCGGGGCGAGGGGCTTGGCGCAAACGCCGCAACCGCGCGCTCCCTCTCCCCGCAAGTGGGGAGAGGGTTGGGGTGAGGGGCAAGCCTCCCTCAGTCGATTGCCGCGTGCACCAGATTGGCGATGCGATCGAGCCGGGCCGAGTGCCACGGATCGGTCGCCACGAAGTTGGCGATGTAGGTAAACGACACCCCGCTCGTCGGGTCGGCCAGCGAGTACGAGCTGCCGGCGCCGCCATGGCCAAAGGTCTGCGGCGCGGCGATCGTGCCGAGGCCGCGGATCTTGTCGCTGTCGCCGCGGACATGGGGGCCGAGGCCGCGATGCATCGGGATGCCGCCCATCGCGTCGTCGCCGCGCTCGCCGGTGTGGCTGCGCGTGACGTAGCTGATGAGGCGCGGCGAAAACATCCGTACGTCGCCGAGGCGGCCCTGGCCGAGCAGCATCTGGTAGAACGCCGCCATCCCGCGCGCCGTCGCATAGCCGCCGCCGCTCGGCATGCCGGCCGCCTTGAACTCCGGCGAATTGTCGCGCTTCTCGGCGGCATAGGTATCGGCGCAGCGCGCCTGCTCGCCCGCCGGCACGCCGACGAAGATGTCGCCCGCGAGCCCCAATGGCGCCAGCACCTTGTCGCGGATCACGTTGCGGTAATCCTGGCCGGTCACCGCCTCGATCACCATCGCCTGGGTCAGGTGGGCGGCGCGCGGGTGGTATTGCAGCCGGCTGCCCGGGGTCCAGTCGAGCGAGAAATCGCACACCTCGGCGCGCATCCGCGTGTGGTCGGTCCAGGTCGCCGGGGTGATGTCGCCCGAGGGAAAGCCGCCCTGATGCGTCATCACCTGATGCAGCGTGATGTCGGCCTTGCCGCGAGCGCCAAACTCCGGCAGGTGGTCGCTGATCTTGTCCATGAACGATAATTTGCCTTCCTCGACCAGCGCCCACACCGCCGAACTGGTCAAGACCTTGGTCTGGCTGAACAGGAGGAAGAGGGTATCGGCCTTGGCCGGAACCCGCCCGCCCTCGGTCTTGGCGTCGCCGTAGCTGCGAAACAGCGCGAGCTGGCCGTTGCGCGCCAGGGCGATCTGCGCCCCGGGATAGCGGCCCTCTTCGATATGCTCGCGGATCAGATGGTCGAGGTGTTCGAGCGGCTTCTGCGCAAAGCCGAGGCTCTGGGGATTGCTCGACGGCAGCGGGTAATCGGGCATCGTGGTCTCCTCCCAAGAATTTCCTGTACAAGCCGTGTCATTGCGAGCGCAGCGAAGCAATCCCCCGCCGGGTGCGCTCCTCCCGAGGGGATTGCGTCGTCGCTGCGCTCCTCGCAATGACAACCGTCAACCGGGGGCGGCGAGGCGCGCCAGCGCGCCGGTATCGGCGAGGCCGTCGAGACCTGATATCACCTCGCGCAATTCGCGGGCGCGCGCGGCGCCGAGCACCGGTTCGGCCAAGGCATCGAACTTCGCGGCGAGCCGTTCGCCCTGTGCCGCGACGTCGCTCATCGCAATCCCGGAATCGTGGGTCGCCCGCAGGATTCGGCCGTCGCCCAGGGTGACCGCGATTTCAGCCCCGGCTTCCGGCAAGTCGTCGCGGAAATCCATTTCGACCCGCTCGCGCAGGCGGATCAGCGCGGGATCGGTTGCGGTCGCGACGCTGTAGGCGCCGAGGCTCGCGGTATCGACGCCGGCGAGCGCCATCGCCACGGTCTGGCGCAGGCTGAACTTGGCCTCGAGACCGTCGGTCGGCGCCGGGATGTTGCAGATCCGGCTCGACCCGCGATGCACCGACAATGTCATCGCCGCGATGTCGTCGGGCCTCACCCCCTGGCGATCGCGCAGATCCCGGCCGCATTCGATGGGCGCGTGGGTCATGTAGCAGGCCGCGTGGTACTTGAAGAGGTTGGCGAGGATGTAGAACCCGTTCGGCGGCGCGGCGAGCGCCTTCTCCGGATGGAAATCGGGAGCATGGGTCCGGGCAAAGCCCTGCTCGCATTCGAGAAGATCGGGCCGGCTGGAAAACCCGCGAGCGGCAAGCCGGGCCGCCAGGAGGCCGTTCTGCGCGGCCTTCCCGGCGTGGAACGGCTTGCACATCGTGCCGAATTGCGATTTGAGCCCGGCTGCCTGGGTTCCGGCAATGCCGAGCGCCTGCGCCGTGGCCTCGGCGTCGAGGCCCAACAGGTGTGCGCAGGCCGCCGCCGCGCCGAACGCACCGACCGTGCCGGTCGCGTGAAAGCCGCGGCCGTAATGCCCGGGGCGCATCGCCATGCCGACGCGGCAGCAGGTCTCGTAGCCGGCGACAAAGGCGGCGATGACATCGCGGCCGGAGCTGCGGCGCTGCTCGGCGAGTGCCAGGAGGCCGGGCAGGATCGCCACCGAGGGGTGCCCCGGCATCGCCAGGTTGACGTCGTCGTAATCGAGCGCGTGCCCGATCGCGCCGTTGACCAGGGCCGCCGCCAGCACCGGCAGCCGCGCCTTGTGGCCGATGACCCCGGCCTGCGCCGCGCCGCCCGCGTCGGACACCTCGTCGAGGAGGATGGCGACCAGCGGGTCGTCGGCCCCGGCGAGCGCCACCCCGTAATAATCGAGCACGCATTGCCGCGCCAGCGCCCGCACCGGCTCGGGCAGCGCAACATAGGAA
>DATCQF010000284.1:0-6073 GCA_036569735.1 Allostellaceae bacterium
ATGCTCGATGAGGCTCTCGACGCCGCCGAGCGAGGTCGCGCGCTTCCACAGCCGGACCCCGGCCGCCGTGGCGATCGCCGCCGCCTCCCCGCCCCTGACCCGGATGCTCAGCATGCCGCCGAAGCCGCCGGTCATCTGGCGCGCCGCGACGGCATGGCCGGGGTGGTCCCTCAGACCCGGGTAGAGCACCGCTTCGACATTCGGGTGGCCCGCGAGACGTTCGGCGATCAGCTGGGCGGAGCGGCAGGCGCGCTCGACGCGCGGGAAGAGCGTGCGCATGCCGCGCAGCAGGAGATAGGCCTCCAGGCTTCCGAGGATGGCGCCGCCGCCGCTGCGCGCCGCGACGAGGTGCTGCCAGAATTCGTCCTCCCGCGAGGTGGTCAAGGAGCCGGCCAACACATCGCTGTGGCCGTTCAGATATTTCGTCGCCGAGTGCATCACGAGGTCGGCGCCGAGCGCCAAGGGCTGGGTCAGGACCGGGGTTGCCGCGGTGCTGTCGACCGCGATGAGGGCGCCCGCTTCATGGGCGATTTCGGCGGCGCCGGCGATGTCGGTGATCGACCACAGCGGGTTGGCCGGCGTCTCGATCCAGACGAGCCGGGTGCGGCCGGGCTGCACCGCCCGATGCAATTCGTCGAGCGCGGTCGCGTCGACGAAATCGACGGCGAGCGCGCCCTTCGCGTTGGCCGTGGCGAGCCAGCGGCGCAGCGCCCAGTACATCACCTGCGGCGCGACGACATGGGCGCCGAGCGGCAGGCTGTGGAACACGGCTGTGGCCGCCGCCATGCCCGAGGCGAACAGCAGCGAGGCGGCGCCGCCCTCGAGCGCTGATATCAGCGCCTGCGGCTGGTCGTAGCCGGGATTGTCGGCCCTGCCATAGCTGCGCCCGCGGCGGTACTGGTTGTCGGGATCGCGCTCGAAGGTCGTCGCGGTGTGGAGCGGCAGGATAACGGCGCCGGTCGACGGGTCGGTCCAGCCGAGCGCCTGCGCGGCCAGGGTGGTGGGGTGTAATGCATTGCGCGGCATGATGGGTGCCTCCGAGCTTGCGCCCCATGCTAAACTGGATTCCTCTCACATCGGGTTGTCATATCGAACGCCATGCCCCCTCGTCGCCGCCTTCTCTTCCTCCCGCTGCTGCTGCTCGCCCTTGCCGCGAATGTCGCCCTCGCGCAGCTGGCGACGTTTCCGACCGCGCCCTTGACCATCGTCACCGCTGGGGGCCCGCATGAATTCACCGTCGAACTCGCCACCACCCCGGCGCAGATGGAGCAGGGGCTGATGTTCCGGCAGAGCCTCGCGCCCGATGCCGGCATGCTGTTCGACTACCAGGCGCCGTCGATGGCAATGATGTGGATGAAGAACACCCTCATTCCGCTCGACATGCTGTTCGTTGACGCCGCGGGCCGCATCGTCAATATCCACGAGCGCGCGGTGCCGGGCTCCCTCGCCACGATCAGCACCGCGGCGCCGGCGCGTGCGGTCATCGAATTGAACGGCGGCACCGCCGCGCGCCTCGGCATCCGCCCGGGCGACCGGGTCATGTTCCCGATTTTCGGCAACGCCGCAAAATAAGCCGACCCATTCACGCGCGCATCGGGCAAGCCACTGTCGCAAAAGACGATTCGTGGTGGCGGAACGGCGGTGGCGGCGCTATCGTTTTCCAAAGTGGTGAATTACGCAGGAGCGTTCCCGAATGGCAGCCCCGGCACGACCCTACTGGACCGGCTATCTCAAGCTCTCGCTGGTGACGATCGGGGTGCGCGTCTATACCGCGACGAGCGAGCGCGAGCGCATCCGTTTTAATCACATCCACGGCCCCTCGGGCGAGCGCGTCCGCCAGCAGCTCGTGGTCCCCGGGTTGGGGCCGGTCGAGCGCGACGACATCGTCAAGGGCTACGAATACGAAAAGGGCCGCTACGTCACGGTCGACCCGGAGGATTTGAAGCGGCTGCGCCTCGAAACCACCGACACGATCGACATCGTCGAGTTCGTCGACGCGGTCGAGCCGATTTATTTCGACGCGCCCTATTATCTGGTGCCCGACGGCAAGGTCGCCGAGGAAGGCTACCGGGTGATCCGCGAGGCGCTGGCGCAGTCCGGCAAGATCGCGGTCGGCCAGGTCGTCATCAACGGGCAGGAGCGGATCATCGCCATCCGGCCCTTGGGCATGGGATTGCTCGGCAACGCGCTGCGCTACGAGGACGAGATCAGGAAGCCCGAGGATTTCTTCGGCGCGATCGCCGCCGACGGGGCCGACGAGGACCAGCTCGCGATCATGGACCAGATCATCGCGCGCAAGACCAAGAAGTTCGACGCGGGCAAGTTCGTCGACCATTACCAGACCGCCCTGCGCGAGCTGATCGACGAGAAGCTCAAGGGCAAGGTGCCGGCGACGGAGCCGGCGCGCCGACCGGCTCAGGTGATCAATCTGATGGATGCGCTGAAGCGCAGCCTCGCCGAGGAGGGAGCGCCCGCCGAGGCGCCGCGCCGTGCCGCGAGCCGGCCGGCGGCCGAGGCGGTGCCTGCGGCAAAGCCGGCCCCGCGCGGCCGCAAGAGCGCCCCGCCCAGCGGCCAGCGCAGCCTCCTGCTGCCGGTCGAAGGCGGCCGCGGCAAGGCCCCGCACAGCCAGCCTGCAACCGAGACGGGCGAGGCGGCGACGCCGGCCGCAAAGCGCCGCAAACGGGCCTGACGGTTTAGCGCCGGCGCAGCAGAACCAGCACGGCAAAATCCCGGCGTTCGGTCCGCGTGGCCGAACGCAGGCTGCGAATGGCCGTCTCCGCCGAATTTATCAAATCGATCACCTCGGCGCGGCTGAACCGCGCAGTCGGGTCATAATCTGCTTGATGCCGTTGCTCCTGCAATGCGGTGAATGTATCGGCAAATGCGATAATACTGGCTGGTAGGCTCAAATTTTTCGCCTGCGAGCAGGCGTTTTTCGCAAAGCCGTGCTCAAGCGCTCGATAGACTTGGCCCCCGGTTGAGCTGCCGCGCGCCCGTCCGGTGCCAACAAGCGAATCGGCACATTCGCGCGCAAGCGCCTCGAACAGCGCATAGTACGCGGTACTGACCGCACGCTTGAGGTACGGCTGAGCAGGCCGCCCCCGGCCTGCGCTAGCAAGCCTATGCGCGGCGCCGAGGAGACCTGCGGCCAATATCCCCGAGCACCCTTTGCCCTTCGGCGAAGTGATGCCGAAGATACGGAAACCGATCCTCTCCCAATGCGATCAACTGATCTCGCAGCGTAGAAAACGTCGCCAGAGTTACCCTCGAATCCACAGGTTCATCCCTTGCCTATCCGGTTAACCCATACACCCACTATAGGCCCCGCTCGATCCGCCGATCAGCAGCCGCAACGCATCGCCCATCGCGCCGAGATCGGCGCCGAGGTTGATGATGTTGGCGACCAGCAGCAGAAGGACGATCGCGCGCACCAATGATAGCGGATAGTGCTCGCGCAGGTTGGCGGCGATGCCTTTGCCGGTCACCCGGCCGATCCGCGCGCTGACCTCCTGGATCGCCGCCATCAACGGCCAGCTGAACAGCATCACCCAGCCCATGCCAAAGCCGAACTGGGCGCCGGCCTGCGAATAGGTGGCGATGCCGCTGGGATCGTCGTCCGAGGCGCCGGTGATCAGCCCCGGGCCGAGCAGATGCAGAAGGCCGCGCAGCGGCGAATGCAGCCGCGGATGGTGGCGCCGGCGAAACAGCATGCGCGAGGTTCAGAGGAAGCCGCGCAGCAAGTCAAGCACGGCTTCCAGCCGGTCATGGTGCACCCAATGACCGGCGCCCTCGACCGATACCACCCTTGCATCCTGGAAATGCTGCATGCGGCCGTCGCCTTCCGGGTTGGCGGCCCAGCTCTCCTTGCCGTAGACCAGGAGCGTCGGGCAGCTGATCCGCCCCCACAGCTGCTCGATCTCGGCCTGGCTCATGCCGTAGGGCGAATCGGCGCGCACGTAATTGTCGAACTTCCAGCTATAGGTGCCGTCTTCGTTCTGGTTGACCCCGTACTGGGTCAGATGGCGCGCCTGTTCGGGCGAGAGGTGGCCGTTGGCCTCCTGCATCCGCTTCAGAGCGTCTTCGATCGAGGCGTAGCGCCGCGGCAATCGCCCCGACAGCGCGCGCTCTTCCTCGACCCATTTCTGCATGCGCTCGGCGATCGGAATGGCGGAGCGCGCGGCCATCCGCCTGGGCGAGGGCCCCAGCCCCTCGATCGCCACCAGGCGGCGCACGTTATCCGGATAGACCCCGGCGTAGCGGATCGCGATATTGCCGCCCAATGAATGCGCGACGATCGTCGCCGGCGCCAGCTCCTGCTGATGGATCAGCTGGGCGAGGTCATACACATAAGCCGCGGTCGAGTAGTTGCCGTCGGGCGACCACTGGCTGTCGCCGTGGCCGCGCAAGTCGGGCGCGAGGACATGCCAATCCCGGCGCAGCGCCGATGCGACCCAATCCCAGTTGCGGCAATGGTCGCGGCCGCCATGGACGAGCAGCAGCGGCGGCGCGCCCGGGTTGCCCCAATCGACGTAATGGAGCCGCAGCCGCTGCGAGAAATAGACCCGCGAGGTCGGGCCGGAGTTGTCGAGATCGATGGCCATGGTTCGCTTGGTAAAGGAATTACAGCAAAGACCCCCGCACGCCGTGGCGTTCAGCCGGCGGCGTCTGGCGGGGGTCCGGTTTTGCGAAGCTGAACTTCGCGCTCGAACCGAAGGCCGAGCTATCTCTTGGACTTAACCCTCGGTCGCCGATGCCAAGCGGTCGGCAACTGGGAACTGCCGGGTGGTGTCATGCTGGCTACACACCCTCCTGCCGGAGTTGACGACGCCATGAATCTGGCATTCCCTTCCGGGCTGCGCAAGAGGAAAGCGGCGCCCAAAAGTGCCCTGGCGGCTGCACCGATCTGGTGCGGCGGCCCAGCCAGGGATTACCGGCAGAAGCCGGGATCGCCCGCGGTGCCATAATCGTGCCACAGGCAGCGCGCGATCTCGATCGCGGCGAGATTGGGGTTGCGCAGGGTCTGGCGCGCTGCCGCGTTGTCGATCGTGGCGGCGCTGAGGTGAAAAGAATCATGCATCCCGCCGCCTTCCTTGTCGGCGTCGATGGCGAACGCCTTCAGTAGAAAGCGCCGGGAGACGTCGTGCGGATCGGAGACCTCTTCGGCCGCGACGACGATCATCCGCCGATGTCCCGGCCGGTCCGCTTCAACGAGGATCGGTTCGCCGATCTCGAGACTGCGTTCCGCCGGCAGCCCGCGGACCGTGGCGAGCAGCGACCAGCCGGCATAGACATCGCCGCTGATCCCGGTGATTCGCACGGTTGTCGGGATTCGCACGGTTGTCGGGGTTCGCACGGCCGCCGGCGGTGCGGCGCCCGGCTGCAGCAGCGCAGCCAGGCCCTGCCCCGCCTCGCGGTATCGGATCGCCGGACCGGATGCCGGACCGGGCGGTGCCGATGGCGCAGGAGCGCTGTCCGTCTCGGCGCGGAAGAATTTCAAGAGGTCGCTCTTCACGCGGTGCGACGCGGCGGGCAGCGCCGGCACCGGCAGCCCGACGGCATCGGCCATCTCCTGCTGGGTGAGGCCCGCGGCATAAAGCAGGAGGGCAAGCACGCGCTGCCGCACCGGCAGGCCATCGAGCCAGGCGTCGATTTCCGGCGCCGAGAGCTCCTCGGACAAATCGGCGGCGGTCGCCTTTTCCGTCTGACTGCTGCTGTAGCCGGTCTTGCCGTCCCGCAGCCGTTTGAGTGTCGCGTCGCGGACGAGTTGGACGGCCCGGCCAAGACGGTGGAAATCATCCGTCGCGGCAAGCTGTCGGCACGCCTGGGTGATCGCACCGAGCCCGTCCTGCACCGCATCGTCGATCAGATCGGGCGAGAACGCGCTGCCCTCGTATTTGATCGTCGCCCGGACCGTGACGCTGATCAGCCCGAACAGACGATCCTCCTCATTGGGGCGCAGCGTATTCGCGCACAGGCGCTCGAGCAGCATCGCGGCTGCCGGACGCTCCCGCTCCTGGGCCCGCTCCTGGGCCTGGGCCTGGGCCTGGGCCTGGGCCTGGGCCTGGGCCTGGGC
>DATCQF010000285.1:0-7212 GCA_036569735.1 Allostellaceae bacterium
GCCGTGGTCGGCGGGCCCCTGCACGACAAAATCGGCGGCGGGCTCGTCGGGTCCGCTGATCTTCGGGCGGATCCCGGCATACCCGGGCATCAGCGCGCCGTCGCGCAAGCCCGGCCAATAGCGCCGCACCGCGGCATAGAACTTGTCGCCGCGCCGGGGATCGACCGCGTAATCGACCCCGTCGATCCACTCGACATCAGGACCGAAGCGCGCCTGGCCGGCCAGATCCAGGGTGATGTGGACGCCAAGCCCGCCCGGCTCCGGCACCGGGTAGATCAGATGGCGGAACGGCGTCCTGCCGCTCAGCGTGAAATAGACCCCGCGGCAGAAATAGGCCGGCGGAATGGTTGCCCCCGGCACTCCCTCGATCGCGCGGGCCAAGGCCGGCGCATGGAGCCCGGCGGCGTTGACCAGGAGGCGACAGCGGATCGTCGCCGGTTCGTCGCCCCCGACGCTGAGCTCGAACCCGCCCTTCCGCACCCGACCGGACAAGACCGGCGAGCGGAACGCCACAAAGGCGCCGGCATCCTCGGCCTCGCCCTGGTATGCGAGCATCAATGCATGGCTGTCGATGATCCCGGTCGAGGGCGACATCAGCGCCGTGACGCAGTTGAGTTCGGGTTCGAGCCGCCGGGCCCCTGACGCGCTCAGCCATTCGAGATTGTCGACGCCGTTGGCGCGCGCCGCTTCCTCGATCTTCTCGACCCCCGGGATCTCGGCCTCGGTGGTGGCGACGATCAGCTTGCCGAGCCGCGCATGCGGCACGCCGTGCTCTAGGCAATAGGCGTAGAGGCGTTTGCGGCCGGCGACGCAGCTCGTCGCCTTCAGGCTGCCGGCCGGATAATAGAGGCCGCCGTGGATGACCTCGCTGTTGCGCGAGGAGGTCTCGAACCCGATCCCGGAGGCGCGTTCGAGGACGATGACCTCATGCCCGGCCAGCGCCAGCGCCCGTGCCGCCGCGAGGCCGATGACCCCGGCCCCGACCACCACCGCCTCGACTTCGTCCACTGCCCCCTACCCCAGACTGTCATACCGGCGAAGGCCGGTATCCACGGCAGACGTGGATCCCGGCCTTCGCCGGTATGACAATAAAGGGGGGCTGCTTGATCGGCAAAGCTTCGGTTTGAGTTGCTCAACGAGTTCGATTCTTAACACCCATCGGAATCAGATCTACGTTGAAGATTTCGTATGTCATACAAGAGAAGAGCAATTCTACGAGTATGAACCGAAATCATCCCCAATGCACCAAACACGCCGTATAATAACCAGATCATTACCGCGCCGGAAATGGCGAGAAGCCACTTCATATCTACGAAATCGGCGGCTAACAAAGGTATTAAGAAGGTAAGGAACACAGGATTTCGAAAAGAGTGCCCAATTTCTAAAGCGTCATCCTTGGAGAGTTCTGTTGCGTACTCAATCCTTGCCATTGCTCAGACCTCGACCTTGACCCAGAGTTGGGCGCGCCCCAGATAGGCGCGCGCCTTTCGGGGGACCACACAATGGCACAGACTCATGAGCCGCACGATCTCGGCACGCAGATGCGGGAATCTTCGCTGGAGCACCTATCCGGACTGATCGCCAACTCAGCAGTCGGCAGTCAGGTGGCAGAGGCGGCAAAGGCTGAACTGACGCGGCGCGAGATTCTCACGACGCAGGAGGCCGCTACGGCTCAGGTCAAGAACGCACGCTGGATGTTCTGGTCGGTGATCGTAGTCGCGCTCACTTCCCTTGTGAACCTCGCGTTGCAATTCCGGGCATGCAAGTAGCCCATCGACGACGCGCACCTCGCCGGTGGGGTTAACCAACAGGTTCTGGCACCCTTCGATGAGGAGCGCCGATTGACCGGCGCAGCTGGACAGATTTTTGAAACAACTCCAAAGCTAGCTCCCGCTCCTTCTCGCGTTGCCTCTCGCGCTCGGGTTCCAATTCGATGCCCTTCGCGCGTACGGCCTCCACCATCTGTCGCAACTCGGTCAAACTGAGCCCGATTGTTACGTCATCGCGGCCGTAGCCGGTACGAACCTCGACATCACCCGAATTTGCTGACACCCAGATGCCCGAGACGGTGCCTGCGCGAGCTACGCGCTCCCAGCCCCTTCGCTTCGTGTACGTCACTGAGTGCATGCTTCCCCCCCTCAGGTTGTGGCGATCTCCGAGAGATAAGGAGCGACCTGTCGCGCGGCAAGGTGCCGCAATTTGACCCATAGTGCATCAGCGTTCCTGAACTTCAGCATGACCCCTAATCAGCACCTAATGGCTCTAAGGCATTGACAAATTAGGCGTTGACAAGGTCCGCCACATCGAATGGGTCTCCGGGTAGCCGTGCAGCAGTAAGAGCGGCGGGCCGCTGCCGCCGGTTACCAGGTTGATTTCGGCGCCCGACGTCCTGATCCGCCGGTGTTCGAAGCCGGGATAGAAATCGGCCACGGTTGCGTTTCAGGCGGCGGTTTCGGGCGGGCCCTTCAGTTCGACGGTGTTGCCGTCGGGGTCGGTGATGTAAACGGACGAGCCGTAGCCTTCCGCGCCATAGCGCCGCCTGACTTCGCCCGCATCGATGCCGTTTCGCTTCAGATGCGCGGTGAGGGCGGGCACGTCCATCTGCGCGATGCGCACCGCGAAATGGTCCATGTTGCGGCCGTCATCCTCGTCCTCGGTGCGCGGCACGAGGTCGATCATCGCGGTGCCGGCGCGCAATTGGACGAGGCCGATCGTCGCGAGGCGGCGCTCGACATGAAGCCCCAGCACCGCCTCGTAGAAGGCGATCGAGCGGTCGATATCGGCGACCCGCAGCACGACGTGGTCGAGACCCGTGACCCGCAGCGCGGGATCGGCGCCCGAGGGCGCAGGTGCGGCGGTGCGCGTGGCGAGAGTGGCATCATCAGGCATGGCAGACTCCTTCGTTCATTCTGACGACGACTTGCGTTTCGAGCGGGCGCCGCGCTCATCGGCGCTCAGCACGCCGTCGTGGTTGGCGTCCATCTTATCGAAGCGCTTTTCGGCGGCGCGCTTCGCCCGCTCCACGGCGCGCTCGATATACTCCGCTTTGGTGATGTCGCCGCCTCTTGTTCGTTTGGCGTGCGGCGTGTCGGTTGCCGTCGATGGCGCCGGGGCGGCCGAGGGCGCGGGGGCAGCGGGTGGCACCGGGGCGGTTTGCGCCAGGGCTGTCTGTGCCGGGGCGGTCGCGGGAATAAGCAAGGCGAGGAGGCTCACGACGAGGACGGCGCGCATGACCGGCGCTCCTGTCAGGCTATGGCGTCGGCGAGCGTATCGGACCTGACCCGGCGGAGCAATGATTCCGCACGCCAATCCTGCTAGGCATCGCGGCCGGGGCGGCGCTACAGTCGAATGTCGACCGCCCCGATCCACAATCCCCCCAGCGAGGACAGATGCAGCCCATCCGCATCGGCAATTTCGAAGTGAACCGCATCGCCGACTACCAGGGTCCCTTTTTCAACCCGGCGGAGTTCTTTCCGGATTTCGACCCCGCCGTGGTTGCCGAACACGCGGACCTGCTCGGCCCGCGCCTCCTCGAGCCGGGCACCGGCAAGCTGATCTTCAGCTTTCACAGCTTTGTCGTGCGGACCGGCCGCCACACGATCCTCATCGATTCCTGCATCGGCAACGACAAGGAACGCCCGACCCGGCCGCAATTCCATCGCATGCATACCTCGTTCATCGACGATCTGGCGCGGCTCGGG
Organism: Allostellaceae bacterium; assembly: GCA_036569735.1. GTDB lineage: Bacteria > Pseudomonadota > Alphaproteobacteria > ATCC43930 > CGMCC-115725 > DATARH01. The sequence continues at coordinate 3,702 of DATCQF010000285.1, forward strand.
GTGAGCCCCGCAGAGGTCGATTACGTGATGTGCACGCATCTGCACTGGGACCATGTCGGCTGGAACACCCGGCTCATCGACGGGCGCTGGGTCCCGACCTTCTCCAACGCCAAGTACGTCATGGCCAAAAAGGAACACGACCACTGGCAGCAGTTTCACGCCACGGGCGTCGACTCGCCGCATGCCCGCGCCTTCGAGGACAGCATCCTGCCGGTGATGAAGACCGGGCAGGCGCTCCTGGTCGGCGACGATTATGCGTTCGACGACGGGCTGTGGTTCGAGCCCTATCCCGGTCATACCCCGGGCAATGTCGTCATCCATGCGCGCTCGGGCGGGGAGCGCGGCCTCTTCATCGGCGACGTGCTGCACCACCCGCTGCAGTGCCTGAAGCCGGAGTGGTCGACCTTTGCCTGCACCGACATGGACGCCTCGCGGGTCAGCCGAACCCGGCTGGTCCAAGAGCATGCCGACAGCGGCACCCTCATAATGCCGGCGCATTTCCCCGACCCGACCGCCGGGCACATCAAGCGGCACGGCGGCGCCTACCGCTTCGATTTTCGCGAATGAAGCGGCGCGACCTAGTCGCGATGCTGGCGGGTGCCGCAGCGGGGGCGCGCTGGCACCCCGCCGCCGCGCAGCAAGGCAAGGCCCCGCTGATCGGATTGCTGCATCTGGCGCCGGACGACCCCACCGACACTTTTACAAAGCAGTACAGCCGGGAGGAGGGCCAGAACGTGCGGCTCGCCGTTGTGTCGGCGGAGGGCGGCGGCGACCGCCTTCTCGCCGCGTCGCGCGAACTCGTCTCGCACAGCCCGGACCTGATTATCGTCTTCGGCGACCCCTCTACCCGGGCAGCGCAGCAGGCGACGAGATCGATTCCGATCGTTGCCATGACCGACGACATGCTGGGCAGCGGTCTCGTCGCCAGCATGGCGCGGCCGGGCGGCAACACAACCGGGATCAGCATCTTCGCCAGCGAACTCGACGTAAAGCGGCTCGAATTGTTGCACGAGGCCGTGCCGCAAGCGGCGCGGATCGGGATTCTCGCCGATCCCAGCACAGTCTCGACACGGCCTCAGCTTGAAGCGGCGGCGCGCCGTCTGGGCGTCGAACTTGTCATTCTGAGCGGCGCAAACCCGGACGAAGCTGGCCGCGCCGCGGACCAATTGACCACCCTCGGGGTCAAGGCGGTCAATGTCCTCGCCTCGCCGGTTCTTGCCACCGCACACAAGACGATCGTCGATCGGCTCAATCGAGCCGCGCTGCCGGCGATTTACCAGTGGCCGGAATACGCGCTGGAGGGCGGCCTGTTCGGTACGGGCCCAGCTTCCCTGAGTGTTACCATCAGGTCGCGGCGCTCGCCGACAAGATCCTCAAGGGCGCCAAGCCGGCGGATCTGCCGATCGAGCAGCCGACCAGATTCGAGCTGGTCGTCAATCTCAAGACCGCCAAGGCAATCGGCCTCACAGTGCCGCAATCGCTCCTAAGCCGCGCCGATCAGGTGATCGAATGAGCGTCTTGGCTCAGACCGGCTGCAGCGCGCGCAGCGCCTCGGCCAGCTCGGCGCCGCGATAGGGCTTGCTGAGGAACGCGAATTCGCTGTCGACGCCGAGGGCCGGGGTGGCCGACAGCGCCGCCATCGGATAGCCCGACACCAGGAGGACCCGCAGCCGCGGGCGCAGGCGCAGCGCGGTGCGGGCGAGCTCCACCCCGTTGACCCCGCGCGGCATCACGATGTCGCTGAACAGGATGTCGATATCCGCCTCGCGCTGCAGCACCGCGAGGGCGGCCGGCCCATCGGACGCGGTCAACACCTCGTAGTCCATGCGGCGCAAGGTTTCGACCGTCACGTCGAGGACTTCCGGATCGTCCTCGACGACCAGGATCCGGCCGACCGCCGCGCGCTTTTCCGGGTCCGCCGCGCTCCCCGGATACCCCTCGGCGCGACCGGTCCCGGCGGGCAGGTACAGCGTCACGGTGGTGCCCGAACCGGGCGTACTGTCGATCGCCACATGGCCGCCGGTCTGGGTCACGAAACCGTAGACCTGGCTGAGGCCGAGCCCCGATCCCTGGCCGACCTCCTTCGTCGTGAAGAACGGCTCGCAGGCGCGCGCCAGCACCGCGGGCGGCATGCCCTCGCCGGTATCGGAGACGCAGACCGCAACGTAGTCGCCCGGGGCGATGTCGGACATCACCCTGGCGTCTGCGCGATCGATCGATTTCATACCGGTCGATATCAGCAGCCGGCCGCCGCGCGGCATTGCGTCTCGCGCATTGACGACGAGATTGAGCAGCGCCGTTTCGAATTGCGGCGCGTCGATATTGGCCGCGAGCGGGCCGGCCGAAAGGATCATCTCGAATGCGATCGGCTCCGGGCAGGCCCGGCGCAGCACCGCCTCGAACCCGCCGATCAGGCCGTTGATGTTGTGGCTGCCGGGCAGCAACGGCTGGCGCCGGGAGAAGGCGAGGAGTTGCTGGGTCAGCCTGGCGCCGCGCTCGGCCGCGCGTTGCGCGCTCTCGATGATCCGCCGCTTTTGCGTCTCGTCCCGCGATGGGCCGGCCAACAGGTCGAGCGCGTTGGTGATGACCGTCAGCAGGTTGTTGAAATCGTGTGCGACGCCGCCGGTCAGCTGGCCGACCGCCTCCATCCTCTGGGACTGTGCCAGCGCGGCCCGCGTCGACTCCAGCGCTTCCTCGGCGGCTTTCTTTTCGGTCAGGTCGCGAGTGACCTTGGCAAAGCCGATCAGCTTGCCATGCGGGTCGCGGATCGCGTCGATCACGGCATTCGCCCAGAACCGGGTCCCGTCCTTGCGCACGCGCCAGCCTTCCTGCTCGTAGCGGCCGTCGCGCGCGGCGACCGCGAGGCCCCCTGCGGGTTCGCCTTTCGCCCGGTCCTCGGCGGTATAGAACCGCGAGAAGTGCTGGCCGATTATTTCCTCGCTCCGGTAGCCCTTGATGCGCTCGCCGCCGAGGTTCCAGCTGGTGATGTTCCCCTGGGCATCGAGCAGGTAGATCGCGTAATCGGCGACGCCCTGCACCAGTATGCGAAACTGATGTTCGCCGTCGACCTGCGCGGGTTCGGCGGTCGGCCGGACCGCGACATCGCAAACCATCACCGCAAACCTGCCATCGGAACCCCAGCGCTGAGGAAAATGCGGAGCCGCGCTCCGGCAAGGATCAACCAGCGCAACCGACAACATCGCCGTCGGCGGATTCGTTCCGTTCGTTCGGAAATGGCGCCGCGACGAGCGCTCGGGCATAGTGACGACGATGTTACCGCCGGTTCCGATCGCTCAGGATCTCGTCCTCGTGGGTGGCGGCCATGCTCATGTCCATGTGCTGAAGCGCTTTGGCATGCGCCCGGCCGCGGGGGTCCGCTTGACCCTGATCACGCGCGATGTCGAGACGCCCTATTCCGGCATGCTGCCCGGCTATGTCGCCGGGCTTTACCGGTTTGAGGAATGCCATATCGATCTGGTGCGCCTCGCGCGGTTTGCCGGCGCGCGGCTGA
>DATCQF010000286.1:0-5518 GCA_036569735.1 Allostellaceae bacterium
GTGTTGGCCACCAGGGACAGAAACCGCGGTACGTCGATCTCGACCATTTCGCAATGGGTACCCGCGATCACCGTCGCGCTGCGCGGCATGTGCTCCTCAATGATCGCCATCTCGCCAATGATACCGCCATCGCGAACCGTCTCGAGGATCGTGCTGCCGCTCAATACGCGCAGCGTTCCCTGTCTGACGATATACATCGAGAGGGCTTCATCGCCTTCGCGAAACAGGATCTCGCCCGGTTTCAACGCGATCGTTTTCGCGTCGTCAAGGGTGGTCAGGATTTTGGCGACGGCACTATCTGTTATCATGACCGCTGGGAAGGGTTCGATTGTGGGATAAAATGCCCGCTCGTGTCTCCGGGAGCCGCCGCTGCGGCTCGTATGGCGATGCCCTGGGAGAAACGGTCAACCTTAGAATGCAACATCCGCAGGCGCAACCGCAAGGGGCTATGCCGTTCAACAAACGCAATAATCCGGGTTTTTAGATGTTTCCCACGGCTTCAAGCACGCGCGCCTCGGTCAGGAGCTGCGGCAGGACCCGGGGCGTCCCCGTCTTGTCGTAAAGCAGGTAGAGCGGCACGCCGCTGCGCCCGAATTTTTGCAGTAAGGCGGTGATTTCGGGGTCCTGCCGCGTCCAGTCGCCTTTGAGCACGACGATATGGCGATCGGCAAAAGCACGGCGCACAGCGGTCCGGTCGAGGGAAGTGCGCTCGTTGACCAGACAGGTGATGCACCACGCCGCGGTCAGATTGACAAAGACCGGCTGATGCTCGGCGATGAGCCGGTCCAGCCGGGCCGTGCTGAATTTCTCGTAACCCAGCCCGCCGCGCGCGGCAGCCGCCTCGCCGGTCCGCGCGCCGCCAAGCTGCCCGTCAGTGGGCTGTGTATCAGGGGGCGCGGGTGTCGCCGCCAGGAGCGCCGCCGCCACGATCCCGCTCAGGGCGAAACCGGCGCCGAGGCGGCGTCCGGCCGGTCCGACAATCCGGGTGCGGCCGTAAATCCATACCGCAAAGCCGATGACAACCAGGCCCAGCAGGGCCGAGAGCGCACTGCCCGGCCCGACCTCCTGGATCAGGACCCAGATCAGCCAGGCGACCGTGCCGTACAGCGGAAACGCCAGCAGCTGCTTGAACCAGACCATCCAGGCGCCCGGCCGGGGCAGCCTGCGGGCGATCCCCGGGATCGCGGTGGCGAGCACGAAAGGGAGCGCCAGACCGACGCCGAGCGCCACGAAGATCGCGAGGGCGACCGGGGCCGGCGCGATCAGCGCAAAGCCGAGCGCGGCGCCCATAAAGGGCGCGGTGCAAGGGGTCGCGACGATCGTCGCCAGGATGCCGGTGGCAAAGGCCCCGGCGAGCCCGGTGCCCCCCGCCAGGCGGCTGCCGATCCCCGTGATCCCGGCGCCGAACTCGGCGACCCCCGACAGGCTCAGCCCCATCGCAAACAACAGGTAGGCGAGGAGCCCGACCACCACCGGCGATTGCAATTGGAAGCCCCAGCCGAGCGCGGCGCCCCCGGCGCGCAGCATCAAGAGGACGCCGCCGAGCAGTGCAAAGCTGAGGATGACGCCGGCGGCGTAGGCGATCCCGTGGCGCCACTGATCGGCGCGGTGGGCCGCCTGGGCGACGCCGAGCACTTTCAGGGACAGCACCGGGAAGACGCACGGCATCAGGTTGAGCGCGATGCCGCCGACCAGCGCCAGCAACAGCGCCTGCCACCACAAGATTCCGGGCTCACCCTCGGGCGGCACCGCAACCGCGCGCGGCGCGGCGAGCGAAAAGACCTGCTCGGCATCGCCGCCGCCGCCGCGCACCACCAAGACGCCGGCGAGCGTCGCCGGGAGGGTTGCCACGGGGCCGCTCGCCCGCGCCAGCACCAGGTCGAGACCGTCCGCGCGGCGCTCCTCTTTCGGATCGGCCGCGGCATCGACGATGTTGGCGTCGAACGGGAAAAACGACGCGCCCGGTTTCTCGATGCCGGCGAGCGCCGCGGCCGGAACGAACAGCCTGATCTCGCGCTCGGAGGCAACGAAGCGGGTCTCGAACCCGGCCGCCTGCGGCATCCGGTGGCGCACCGCGGCAAACAGCGCCGCGACCGAGGGATCGGACGCCGGGGGAGTGGCGCCGACCGGCAGGTCGAGAGCCAGCTTGGCCTCGCCCGGGATGCAGATGTCCGAGCATACCAGCCAATTGGCGTTCGCTTCGAGGTGCACGCTGCCGCCGGGGTCGAGGTTCGCCGGCGCGGCGATCGGCACCAGCAGGTCGGCCGATCCGTGATACCCGTAATTGCCGATTGTGCCGAGGACGAAGCGTTCCGGCGCCGGCCAGGAGATGTCGCCGGCGCTGAACCCGGCCGGGGCCGTCAAGGCGATCTCGGTCGGCAGGCCTGAATCGCCGGGGTTGCGCCAGTAGGTGTGCCAGCCCGGCGCGATATCGAGATGGAGATCGACCCACAGCGTCCCACCCGGCGCGACCGACCCGAACTCGGGAACGAGCCGCGCCGCGACCGGGTCGGCCGGCACGGCCGGGCTGGCAGCACGCGCCGCCGGGGTGGCGACCGCGAGCGCCACCAACCCCATCATCAAGCCGCCGAAGATCGCCCGGATATGCATTGCCGCTCGACTTCATCCCTTTGGCAAAGAGCATATCAGAAAACCCGGCGATCCGTGGGCGCTCCCAGCCCGGACGGGGAGACGACACAATGGCCGCAGCCGCTGGGCTGCGCTATCGTTGCCCGGCTTTGCTGGGAAGGGGAGGCCCCTCATGGATGACCGTCGCACGCTCGCCGTCGATATCGGCGGTACCGGTCTCAAGCTCGCCGTGCTGGATGGCGCCGGAAAGATGATCGGAAAGCGCGTGCGGCTGCCGACCCCGGCCCCGCCGGTCGCCCCCGAGGCGGTCACCGCCGCGCTCGCCGCCGCCGCGGCCGGGCTGGGCCATTTCGACCGGGTCTCGGTCGGATTTCCCGGCGCGGTGCGCAACGGGCGCGTGCTGACCGCGCCCAATCTGGGGACCGAGCTGTGGGCCGGCTTCGATCTGCAATCCGCGCTCGCCGAGCGCTGGGGCAAGCCCGTGCGGGTGATGAACGATGCCGATGTACAGGGGTTCGGGGCGATCACGGGCAAGGGCGTCGAAATGGTGCTGACCCTCGGCACCGGGGCTGGCACGGCGATCTTCAACAACGGGCAGATCATCCCGCACCTGGAGCTCGCCCATCACCCGGTGCATGGCAACAAGACCTATGACGAATACGTCGGCCGGGCGGCCTTTGAGAAAGCCGGCCGCAAGAAGTGGAACAAGCGGGTCGCGCGGGTCATCGACATCCTGCGCCTCGTAGTCAATTTCGATCATCTTTATATCGGCGGCGGCAATGCGAGCCGGATCGATCTGACCTTGCCGCCCGATGTGACGATCGTCCCCAACAGCGACGGGCTGACCGGCGGGATCGCGCTGTGGCGCGCCGAGGATGTGGCGCACCCCGATGGCCGGGCGGCTGACGGCAAGGCGGTTGACGGCAAGGCGGCGCGCGGCCGTTCCCCCAAACGCCGAGCGATCAGCGGCCTGGCAAAGGGTGCCGCCGGGACGGCGCCGGCCGCGGCGGCTGTCTCGGTCCGGCGCGGCGCGGCGCCAAGCGGCAAAGAACCGGGCGGTGCCGGAAAACGATCGGCGGCGCGCCTGCGCGGGCGGACGATCAGACCCTCGCAGCCCAAGACCGCGGTGTCGTTCGCCGTGCCGGCCGGCGCCTGCGACTGCCATGTCCACGTCTTCGGCCGCGCGGCGCGGTTTCCGTTTGCCGAGCGGCGCGGCTATACCCCGCCGCCGGCCAGCGCGGCCCAGCTGCTGGCCTTGCAGGAGGCCCTCCATCTGTCACGCGTCGTCATCGTTCAGCCGAGCGTCTACGGCAGCGACAATTCCTGCACGCTCGACGGCATGCGCCGGCTGGGGCCGCGCGCCCGCGGGGTTGCGGTGATCGACGAGGCGACCTCGAACGCCGCGCTCGAGGCGATGCACCGGGCCGGGATTCGCGGCGTGCGCGTCAATCTCGCGACGGCGGGGGAGTCCGATCCGGCGCAGGCGCGCCGCAACCTCGCCGCCGCGGTCGCACGCGTTGCGCCGCTCGGCTGGCATGTCCAGGTCTACACCGAGCTTTCCGTCATCGCGGTCCTCAAGGACGAGGTGGCGCGCCTCGGCGTGCCGATCGTGTTCGATCATTTCGGCGGGGCCGAGGCGACGGGCGGCACCGGCCAGCGTGGCTTTGCGGCATTGCTGGCGCTGATCAAGGCGGGCCACGCCTATGTCAAGGTGTCGGCCGCCTATCGCAGCTCCGATAAGGCGCCGGCCTATGATGATGTAGCGCCGCTCGCTGAGGCGCTGATCGCCGCCAACCCCGATCGCATCCTGTGGGGCACCGACTGGCCGCACCCGCATGCCGCGGCGCCCGGCGCGGCGCCGGGCGCGATCGCGCCCTCCTATGACATCGATGACGGCCTTGCGCTGAACCAGCTGCGGTTGTGGGCCCCCAACGCGGCGATCCGCCGCAAGATCCTCGTCGGCAATCCGGCGCGACTCTACGATTTCTGAAATCTGTAGAGGCGGGCAGGGCACTTGCCGATGCGACGGTTCGGACTTTTGGGGCTGCTGCTCGCGCTGATGCTGCCGGCGTGCGAGGCGCTGCCGGTGCCGACCGGCCTGGCTCCGGCACCCGGTGGCCAACTCGACGACATGCATATCCCGCCGTTCGCGCGCTGGCCCTATCAGCGCTTTTCGCGCGCTGCGGCGGTGCAGATCGCGCTGCGCGAATGGCGGGCGTTCGGCCAGGTCGTCGTGCTGCCGCACAGCGAACTGCCGTTCGACAACGAGCGCGCCGAGGGGCTGTGGCAGCGGGTCGGCGAGTATTGGTGGCTGGGGCTGTCCGGCGGCTGGTCCGAGCAGGGCTTTACCGGCAAGCACGACGCCAACGGCCGGGTGTTCCCGGAGCAGGAGGACGGCAACTACGCCTGGTCGGCGGCGTTCGTCGATTACGTCATGCGGATGGCGGGGGCAGGGCGCCGCTTCCCCTATTCGCCGACCCACGCCGACTACATCAACGCGGCCAGGCAGAACGCGGCGGGCGGGAGCCCCACCCTGGCGATCACCGCCGAGCGGCCGGAAAGCTACGCGCCGCAGCCGGGCGACCTGATCTGCATGTCGCGCACCAAAAAGCCGGTCCGCTTCGACGATCTGCCGACCGGCCGGTTCCCCGGGCATTGCGACATCGTCGTCGAGCCCCATCCGGGCCTCCTCGACGTCGTCGGCGGCAATGTCGACAATTCGGTATCGATGAAGCACATCCCCGCCACCCCGGATGGCCGTCTCGCCGGCCCCGACGGGGTGGTCCTCGACCCCGATTACCCGTGGTTCGTCGTGATCCGCGTCGCCTACGACATCAATTAATGCGAACTCGATCGTCGATAAAAGCGCCACCGCAAGAATATCCGACCAAAGTCGGCCATGGGTGGGACATGCGTCCTTCGTCGGGAC
>DATCQF010000287.1:0-3819 GCA_036569735.1 Allostellaceae bacterium
CTATATAGGTGATACCGAGCAGATTCTGGCCGAGACGACGCTTCTTGCGCTGCGGCTGATACGGCACCAGCCTGGCCTTCGGCTTGCCGGCCTTGGCGATGATGATTTCCTCGCCGGAAGCGGCGCGCTCGACCAGCTTCGACAGGTTGGTCTTTGCATCATAGAGATTGACGGTTTCGGTCATTGCCGTGCTCCTGGCACTTCGCGCTACCTAACCAAGTAGACCAACAGGTAATCTCATATCGGTCGAGCTGCAATGGAGGCTGGCGCTTGACGGGCGCGCACAAAGGAAGATCCTGCGCCCCTGATCCGTTGGGAGTCTTGCATGAGCGACGCGGCATTCCACGAGCTGTTTCCGCTGGGCGACGACGACACGCCCTATCGCCAGCTCACCGGCGACCACGTCGGGCTCGCCAGTTTCGATGGCGAGCGCATCGTCAAGGTCGCGCCCGAGGCGTTGACCATGCTCGCCCGCCAGGCCTTTGTCGATTGCCAGCACCTCTTGCGCCCGGGCCATCTGGCGCAACTGCGCGCCATTCTCGACGACCCCGAAGCCTCGTCCAACGACCGGTTCGTCGCGTTCGACCTGTTGAAGAACGCCAATATCGCCGCCGGCAAGGTGTTGCCGATGTGCCAGGACACCGGTACCGCGATCGTCATGGGCAAGAAGGGCCAGCAGGTGTGGACCGGCGCGGACGACGCCGCCGCGCTCAGCGAAGGGATCCGGCGGACCTACACCGAGACCAATTTGCGCTATAGCCAGGTCGCGCCGTTGTCGATGTACGAGGAGGTCAACACCGGGGACAATCTGCCGGCCCAGATCGACCTCTATGCCGAGCCGGGCGACGAATACAAATTCCTCTTCATCGCCAAGGGCGGCGGGTCGGCCAACAAGAGCTTTCTGTATCAGCAGACGAAGGCGGTGCTGAACCCGAAGGCGCTGTTGAAATTCATCGACGACAGAACCCGCACCCTCGGCACCTCCGCCTGCCCGCCCTATCACCTGGCGATCGTCATTGGCGGCACCTCGGCCGAGATGAACCTGAAGACCGTCAAGCTGGCGAGCTGCCGCTATCTCGATACGCTGCCGACCTGCGGCAACAAATACGGCCAGGCCTACCGCGACCGCGATTTCGAGGCCGAGGTCTTGGAATTGACCCGCAACCTCGGCATCGGGGCGCAATTCGGGGGGAAATATTTCTGCCACGACGTCCGGGTGATCCGCCTGCCGCGCCACGGCGCCAGCCTGCCGATCGGCATCGGCGTCTCATGCTCGGCCGACCGCCAGATCCTCGGCAAGATCACCGTCGACGGCGTTTTTCTCGAAGAACTTGAAGCGAACCCGGCGCGTTTCCTGCCGGAGATCGAGGATAAGACGCTCGGCGGCGATGTCGTAAACATCGATCTAACGCGGCCGATGGATGAAATCCGCCGCACATTATCGAACTACCCGGTCAAGACCCGCCTCAGCCTCAACGGCACCTTGATCGTCGCGCGCGACATCGCCCACGCCAAGCTGCAGGAGCGGCTCGACCGAGGTGAGGGCCTGCCGCAATACATCAAGGACCACCCGATCTACTACGCCGGCCCGGCGAAGACCCCGGCGGGCTATGCCTCGGGCTCGTTCGGGCCGACCACGGCGGGGCGGATGGACAGCTATGTCGAGCCGCTGATGGCGGCGGGCGGCAGCTTCATCACCCTGGCCAAGGGCAATCGCGGCCCCGAGGTGCGCGAAGCCTGCAAGCGGCACGGCGGGTTCTATCTCGGCTCGGTCGGCGGCCCGGCCGCACGGCTCGCGCAGGATTGCATCAAAAAGGTCGAGCTCCTCGAATATCCCGAACTCGGCATGGAGGCGATCTGGCGCATCGAGGTCGTCGATTTCCCGGCCTTTATCGTGGTCGACGACAAGGGCAATGATTTCTACGCCGCCCTCACCTGAGCGGGGCGCGTGATTGGCTCGGGATTCCCTGCCGAATGCGCTGCTGGACGGCGACCGCGCGGCCTGGGAGGGCTTTGTCCGCCGCTATGGCGGGCTGATCGTCGCCGCGGTGCGCGGCCTCGCGCCGCTCCCGGGCGATATCGAGGATTTGACGCAGGAAGTCTTCGTCAGGCTGTGCAAGGACGATTTCCGCCTGCTGCGCAGCTATGACCCGGCGCGCGCGGGACTGTCGACCTGGCTGACGATCGTCGCCCGCAGCACGGCGCGCGACGGGCTGCGGCGGCGCCGGGCGGATTCGGTGCCGATCGACGCAGTGCCCGAGGCGCAGCTGGCGATCGACTTTGTCGAGCCGGTGCGCAAACTCAAATTGCCGCAGGCGCTGCTGTCGCCGCGGCAGCGCGAGATCCTGGCGATGCTGTACGACCGGGACATGGATGTCGCCGAGATCGCCCGCGCGCTCGGCATCGACCCGCAGACCGTGCGCAGCGCGCATCACAAGGCGATGATCAAGTTGCGGGTTCACTTTAAAGCCGATTTGGATTCGGGTAGGTAGCCCATAGGTTGCGGGGATATTGTTGCTTTTGCCGTCCTAGAACATTGCGTGAGGAGAGCGGAGTAAATGCGAGGAGACGACACCAGGCGAGAGCCGGCGGCGGTTCTGCCCGATCGAGCGCTGTGGCAGCGCAGCCGCATGACCGATGCGTCCGAGGACGATTGCGAACGCGCCCTCGACCTCGCCGGCTTCGCAGACGAGTGTCTCGACCCCGACGATCAGGAGCGTGTTGCCGAGTGGATTGCCGGCGATCCGCTCGCCGCCGGCGATGTCGCCGCGGCGCGCGCGCTCGCCGCCCGGGTCGAGCAGCTGGTAGCGGCGCCCGAGCCTGTCATTGCGCGAGCCTGCGCGCTGGTCGGGGGTGCCGCACCGCGGCGCGGCACCGTCGTGGCCTTCCCGATCGAGCGTCGCGACCGATCGAGGCTGCGCGGCATGGCAGGCTGGGGGAGCCTGGTTGCCGCAACCGCGGTGGCGAGCTGGCTCGGCTTCACGCTGGGCATGGACGCCTCGCTGTCGTTTGGCCAGGCCGGCGAGGATGGGTTCTTCAGCGAAATGCTCGACCCCGGCGCCGGCTTCATGCGTGAGCTGACCGAGGGCAACCGGACGTGAGCATGGCGACGGCCGGCCCGACCGGCCCGCCCGGCCCGACCGGCCAGCCCGGCACACCCACCGGTTGGCTGGGAGGGCGGGTGCTGGTCATCCTCCTGGTACTCTCGGTGGTGCTCAACCTGTGCTTTATCGCCGGTGCGGTTTGGATCCGCTGGCATGTGCCCGCCCGTTGGGCCGGCCCGGAGCAGCGCTATCAGCAGATGGCCCGGGAACTCGACCTCACTCCCGAGCAGCGCACCGGTTTCGATGCCTATGTCGCCGCGATGCGGACCCGCACCGGCAAGATGCGTCAACAGGTGGCGCCGTTGATCGGGTCCGCCTGGGAGGAGATCGCGAAGCCGCAGGCGGATGGGGCGCAGGTCATGCGCCTCTTCGACGAGGCCGCCGAGAAGCGCCGCGAGTTTCAGCGCGAAGCGAGCGCCGAGACCCTCAAATTCCTGGCGCTTCTCACACCCGCGCAGCGCGGCAAGTTCATCATGATCGCACGCCAGCGGTGGGCACCCGGGTTGCGCCCACCCCCGGCGACGCACTGATGCCGTAGGACGACCTGCCGCACGGCTGTCACTTGGTGCCGAACAACCGGTCACCGGCGTCGCCCAACCCGGGCAGGATATAGCCGTGGTCGTTGAGGCCGCGGTCGATTGCAGCGGTCACGATCGAGACACCGGGAAAGATGCGGTGCAGGTTGTCGATGCCTTCGGGGGACGCGACCAGGCAG
>DATCQF010000288.1:0-14091 GCA_036569735.1 Allostellaceae bacterium
CCGCCTGTCCTGAGGAGCCGCCGCGGGCGGCGTCTCGAAGGGGGCGCTCCTCAGGATGACGTAAATCTATGATGGCATTAAAAAGAACGTCATCCTGAGGAGCCGCGCAGCGGCGTCTCGAAGGACGCACGACGCCTATCCAGCGAGGATCTGAGACCGCGCAGCCACGGGTGGTCACCCCGGCTTCGGGACCAGCCGCTTGGTCATGTAATACCGGGTGAGGCCGGGCGGGTCGCAGTCGATCGTCGCGGCGCAGTCGTAGCCCTGCTTCCGGTAGAAGCCCGGCGCCTGGACGCTGAGCGTCGTCAGCGCGATCCGGGTACAGCCGCGCCGGCGTCCTTCCTCTTCTGCCATCGCCAGGACGCGGCTGCCGATGCGGTCGCGCCGCAAGCCCTCGGGCAGGAAGAAACGGTCGACGTAGACGAGCCCGAACGACGTCCGCCCGTACAGCCCGCCGACCACCTTGCCGGTCGAGGAATCGCGGACGAAGACCGCCAGCGGGCGAAAATCACGATATCCGGTCTGGCTCAAATTGTAGGCGCCGAGACCATCGGTGATCACCGCGACATCGGCGGGATCGAGCGTGTCGGTCAGGGTCAGAACCGGTTCCCTCGGTTTGTCACCCATCGTCGCGTCCTCCCCCTCCCGGTGGCCGGGTCTGTTTCCGCGGGCACCCACCTCCCGCTTTCTACAATGCCATCATCCGCAAGTCATCGATGGCCGGATCGCCGCTCCCACCGCCAGCGGTGACGCCGCCGACCGCCTGGCGTAATCTGGTGTCGCCCGACGCACCTTCCGGAGGCTTGCGATGCCGAGGTTTGCCGTGTTGATCCTCCTAGTACTCGCCGCCTGCGACGTCTTCGAGACGAGCCCGCCGGCCGAACTCGGTTCGGGGGACATGCAGGGCTGGCGGTTCGCCTCGGGCAAGACCCCGAGCCGCGCCGAATACGCCGCGATGGTCGCGGCCTGCCAGGATGGCGCTGTAACGCACGCCCAGGGGACGCCGCTCGATGCCTGCCTCGGCGATCTCGGCATGAAGCACGCGCCATGAGGCGTGACTAACAGGGAGTACGCGGTGTGCTGATCGAAATTCCGGCGCGGCGGGGGAAGGCGGTGCGGTTGCGGCGCGGCCAGACTATCCGGGTGGTCAACACGGCGGGCCAGCAGGTCGTCGATACCTGGGCGTTTTGCGCCGGCGACATCGCCGAGTTCATGTCGATGGAGCACAGCCGGGTCGCGATCGGCCGGATCATCCCGGGGATCGGCGACACGCTCGTCACCAACCGCCGGCAGCCGATCCTGACCCTGACCGAGGATTCCTCGGGCGGCATCCACGACACCCTCTTCGCGGCGTGCGACCGGTGGCGCTACGAGGGGCTCGGCTGCACCGGGTACCACGACAACTGCACCGACAATCTCGCCGCCGCCCTGGCCGAGCTCGGCCTCACGCCGCCGGAGACGCCGTCGCCGCTCAACCTCTTCATGAACATCCCGGTCGTCGACGGCAATCGGGTCGAGATCCACCCGCCGGTCAGCACCCCGGGCAGCCACGTGAGCCTCTGCGCCGAAGTCGACTGCATCGTCGCCTTCTCGGCCTGTCCGCAGGACATCGTGCCGATCAACGGTTTGGCGTTACGCCCGACCGAAGCGCATTTCGAGGTGCTGGATTAAGCGCCGGTCGCGGCCGGGGTCAGGCCGCAACGAAGCGCTTGCCGCGGCCGACGAGCTTGTGCTGCGGCAGATGCACCGATTTGGCCGGGTCGGCGACCGCGTAGCCGATGACCGAGGCCGCCCGGTGGTGCCGGGCGAGGATCGCCAGCGTCGCCTCGACATCCCCTTCGGCGACGATCACGCAGAAGCCGATGCCCATGTTGTAAACTTCGAACATCTCCGCCCGTTCGACCGCGCCGTGCTCCTCGATGAGGCCGAAGATCGGCGGCGGGGGCGGCAGGGCGTCGATGACGAAACCGCATTCAGCGTCGACCCGCGGCAGGTTGAGGAGCCCGTCGCCGGTGATGTGGATCAGCGCCCTGACCGAGGCGAGCCGCTCGATGATCTCGAGGATCTCCGGCACATAGATAAAGGTCGGCCTCAGCAGTTCCTCGCCGAGCGGGCAGCCGAGTTCGGGGAATACATGATCCACCGACACCCTCGCCCGCTCGAAAAACGCGCGGCGGGCGAGCGACAGGCCATTGCTGTGAATGCCGTTGCTGGCGATGCCGATGACCCGGTCGCCGGGCTGGATGTCGCGGCCGACGATGATGCGGTCGAGCGCCACGGTGCCGACCGCCATGCCAACGAGGTCGAAGCCGCGCACGACATCGCGCAGCTGCGAGATTTCGCCGCCCGAAATCGAGATGCCGGCCTGGCGCGCGCCCTCGGCGAGCCCCACCGCGATGCCGTCGAGCATCGCCGCGTCGGCCGCCTCGATCGCGATGTAATCGACCATCGACAGGGGCCGCGCGCCGACGCACAACAGGTCGTTGACGTTCATCGCGACGCAATCGATGCCGATCGTGTCGTATTTGTTCATCAGCTGCGCGACGATGGCCTTCGACCCGACCCCGTCGGTGCAGATCCCGAGCCCGATGCCGCCTATATCGATGACGTTGGCGAAATAGCCGATCGGCAGCTGCACCGCGCCGAGACCCGATTTTGGCCAGGTCGCCGTGATCCGGCTGACGATATTGCGCAGGCCCGCATCGGCCTCGGCGATATCGACGCCGGCTTCCTTGTAGCCCGCCGGGATTCTGTTGGATTGCGTCACGCTGCGGCCGCCCGGAAATACCCCGATTAGCCGAAACCTGTCACACCGCGCGCCCCGCCGCGAGCGCGAATTTTCAGCCAATACCCTCTCCCGCATTGCGGGAGAGGGGCTAAGGGGCTGAGCGCTACTTCAGGTGCTTCTTCATGAAGTCGACGACCGGCGCGTGGGTTGTATCGGTGTTGCGCTGGGCGTTGTCGAAATAGGCGATCTCGATATCGCCGCCGGCCTTCCGGTAGTTGCTGACGAACCGCTCCGGCTCGTTGCCCGGGAAGCCGCCGTCGGGGTCGTGATAATCGTGCACCTCGTCGGGGCGGCCCTGGAGCCACACCGCCGGCGGCATCACCACCTTCTCGCCCTTTTCGAGGATCAGCATCGGGTTGCCCTCGATCATCTCGGCTTCGGTGTGCCAGTAGGTGTCGTGCTTTTCCTTCATGCCGATCGTGAAAGCCGGCGGATTGGCCTCCTTCGACCGGCGGATCGCGTTCCTATAGCGCGACAACGGGTTGATCACCGGCCACAGCATCATGACCCCCTGGACGCTGGCGTCGACCCCGGCGGGACCGGGGATCGCGGCATAGCGCGGGTCGTTGGGCCGCATCGCCACCAGCATCGCCAGATGGCCGCCGCTCGAGGCGCCGCCGATGAACACCTTGCCGGGATCGACCTTGAGCTCCTTGGCATGCCCCTTGGTCCAGCGGATGCCGTAATTGATGTCGGCGCACGAGGTCGGATAGCCGTCGGCGGCATGGCGGAAATTCAAGGTCACCATGACGGTGCCGCGCGCCGCCAGGTATTCGCCCAATCCCGTGCGGTCGGCGAGATCGCCATTGTTCCAGGCCCCGCCGTGCAGGTCGATAAAGCACGGGAACGGCCCGGCGCCTTCCGGCTTGAACACGCGTGCCATGATCTGGCGCTCGCCGTGCTTTACGTAGCACACGTTTTCGGTGGTGAATTGAGGCATCGCTGCTGTTCCTCCCTCGGGGGGCACCGCGCTTGCGGGCGCCGCCTTCGCATGATTGCGTCCCCTAGCCTAACCCGCGCGAGGCGGCCCGACCAATGCGAAAATAGCGGGTCGCCGCACACAACGAGCCATCCCAACCCCGAGATTGCTTCGCTTCGCTCGCAATGACAAAAAGAGGGTGTCATTGCGAGGAGCGCTTGCGCGACGAAGCAATCTCGACCCGACAGACAAATGCCTTGGGAGGAATCGTGATGATGCGCTCATGGATCCACTTCAGCCGCGGCCGGGTCGTGCGCCAGGCGCGGGTCGGGCTCGGCGATCTGCGCGAGGAGCACCTCTCCCGGCACGGCTTTCAGGGCCCGGTGGCGATGCTCTACCGCACCGACGGCCCCAACGAGGTGGTCCGCGTCGAGGGCGACTACCGGGCCCGCGCGGTGGACAGCGCCGATGTCGTCGCGCCCGATGCCGACGACCCGCGCGGGGCCCCGCAAATCCTCCTGTCGAACGAGGATGTCGCGGTCGCGATCAGCCGGCGGCGCCAGGCGATGCCCTACTCTTACCGCAGCGTCGCCGACGATCTTCTATACTTCGTGCATCGCGGCACCGGCATTTTCGCCACCGAATTCGGGCCGATCGCCTACGAGCCCGGCGATTACATCCACCTGCCCAAGGGCACCACGTTCCGCCAGATGCCCGACGACAAGGACAGCCTCCTCCTCGTCGTCGAGGCGCCCGCGCCCATCCGCATGTCCGAACACGAGAATGTCGGCCGCCACACCCCGATCGACCCGACGATGCTGGAAGTCCCCGACATCGTCGATTACGGCTTCCCCCCGCAGAAGGAATATGAGGTGCGCTTGCGCCATGCCGGGGGGCACAGCTCGATCTTCTATAAAAACGACCCGTTGAAGGTGGCCGGCTGGAAGGGCGACCTCTTCCCGTTCAAGCTCAACATCCGCCACATCCTGCCGATCATGTCCGACCGCATCCACCTCGCTCCGTCGGCGTGGGCGACCTTCGAGGCGGCCGGGTTCGCGATCCTCAGCTTCGTGCCGCAGATCGCGGTCAGCGACCTCAACGCCGAGGA
The DNA here is from genome assembly GCA_036569735.1 of Allostellaceae bacterium. Classification (GTDB taxonomy): domain Bacteria; phylum Pseudomonadota; class Alphaproteobacteria; order ATCC43930; family CGMCC-115725; genus DATARH01. Next base: position 4,816 of record DATCQF010000288.1, read on the forward strand.
ACTGCCCTCCTACCACCGCAACATCGACATGGACGAAGTCATGCTGAACCATGCCGACGATGACCCCGCGGGGCGCCGCCCGGGCACCTTCCGCCATACCCCGCAAGGCATCCTGCACGGCGCCACCGAAGCCACCCGCGCCGAATTTCAGGCCAACCGCAAGCCGAACACCCGCCGCACCGGCACCAGCGTCGGCGTCGACACCTACCGCCCCCTCAACCCCAGCCCGGAATTCGGCAAAATGACGGGGTAGGAAGAGGGTCGCGGGAGCATCATCGCCATTGTCGCCGGTTGGCTGAAGGCGCGAACTGGTCCCCCGCGCTTATCGGCCCCATGATAACAAAACACGACGGCCTTGACCGATATACAGGCACTATCCTCGGGAGGCCATTATGAACAGGCACAAATTGCTTCGCACTTCGCTTGGACTCACGATGGCGGCGTTCCTGGCCGTTACCCTGGCGGGAGTGAATTTCGCCACCGGACAGGTTGCCGTCAAAGCGGAGGATGTGATCGGGACGTGGGAACTGGTTAGCGCCAAGGACCCAAAGACGGGAGCCGTCGTTTCAGATGCCAGCAACAGGCTTGAGCAGATGCTTTTCACGCGATCGCATTGGTCGATTCTCTCAATGCGACGCGACCGTGCCATAGTCAAAGCCGCCAATTTTGCCAAGCTCTCTCCTGAGGATAAGCATAAAACAAATTACGCGCTTATCTGGAACGACAAGGATCAACAGGTCTTCGCGGCGCGCGGCGGGACCTACACCCTCTCCGGCGACAAGCTGCACCAAACGGAGACGATTGCGATTCGCACCGGCCGAATTGGTGTTGATCGGGTGCTGAAAATCATCCGCCTCGACAAGGACACGATGGTCGCACAGAACGAAGACCCGCCCGAACTGGCAGCTTCGGCTCGGGAATACATCTACCGCCGCATCGATTAGTGTCAGGATCGAGCACGTAGCACGTAGCACGTAGGATGGGCTGAGCGGAGCGAAGCCCATCGCTGCGCGGCAGCCGGCCGGGGTGATGGGCTTCGCTTCGCTTCGCTCCGCTCAGCCCATCCTACGGAGCATCGCGCGGCACGCTGAATGTGCCGGGTTGACGGCGACGCGACCGGAGAACAGGCTTGCCTCAGCCAACCCGTTTCCTCTTGGAGGAAGAGCCATGAAGCTGATGTGGTTCCATTTGATGCCGTATACCGAACTCCCCGACGATTTCCGGGAGAAGCATCCCTCGGTCTGGGTCGACATCCATTCGTCGCTGTTCGATCCCAGGCGCGCGCATCACATGTACAACGACTTCATGGATGAGCTCGAATACGCCGCCGAATGCGGGTTCGATGCGGTGTGCGTCAACGAGCACCACTCGAACGGCTATGGGCTGATGCCGTCGCCCAACCTGATCGCGTTGTCGTTGGCGCGGCGCACCACCGACACGGCGATCTGCGTCATGGGGAATTCGCTGGCGCTGTACAACCCGCCGACCCGGGTGGCGGAAGAGTTCGCGATGATCGACGTCATTTCGGGCGGGCGCCTCATTGCCGGGTTCCCGGTCGGCACCCCGATGGACACCTGCTTTGCCTATGGCCAGAACCCGTCGATGCTGCGCGAGCGCTATCTCGAGGCGCACGGCCTCGTCATGCGCGCCTGGACCGCGCCCGACACCTTTGCCTTCAACGGCCGCTTCAACCAGCAGCGCTACGTCAACATCTGGCCGCGCCCGGTGCAGAAGCCGCATCCGCCGGTGTGGATCCCGGGCGGCGGCTCGGTCGAGACCTGGCAGTGGTGCGCCGAGATGGATTACGTATACGCCTACCTCTCGTATTTCGGCTTTAAGGAGGGGCAGGCCACGATGTCGGGCTTCTGGAACGAGATGGCCCGGCTCGGCAAGGACAAAAACCCGTACCGCGCCGCCTTTCTGCAATTCGTCGGGGTCGCCGAGAGCCGCGAGCAGGCGATGGAGCTCTACCGCGAACCGGCCGAATATTTCTATGGAAGGTGTCTGCGCGTCGACCCGAAATGGGCGATGCCGCCGGGCTATGTTACCGAGGCGACGCAGCGCGCGGGGGTGGTCGGCCAGGTCGGCCGCGCGGCCAGCCAGGATGCCCGCCAGAAGGCCCGGGCGACGACCCAGATGGAGGACATCGTCGAGCGCAGCTATGTGATCATCGGCTCGCCCGACGAGGTCGTCGAGCAGTTGACCACCGTCGCCACCGACCTCAATGTCGGCCATCTGATGATGCTCTTGCAATTCGGCAACATGGGCAAAGACCTCGCCAAGTATAATACCAAGCTGTTCGCCGACGAGGTCATGCCCCGACTGCACAAATTGTTCCCCGAATGGGAGGACAAATGGTGGCCGGCGCCGATGCCGCGCGTCGAGCGCGCCGAACCGGCCGCCTTCACCGCGGGTGCGATCGCGGCGGAGTAGACAAAAAATCCGGGAGGACCCGTGATGATACCGAGGCGCACGAAATCTTCCTGTTATGGCGCTATCGCATCGTGCCCTATCGCAGCCATGTCAAAGGCGGGAAGGTGAGCCCGAGCGATTGCGTCAACCAGGACCTGGCAACGATCTGGCTCGGCAAATAAGGGACGAGAGAGAAATGGGTGCGGCCAGGCGTCAGATGCATCTCGGGGTGTTTGTCCTCGGCACCGGCAACCACTCGGCGGGCTGGCGCTATGAGGGCGCCGCCACCAGCAATAACGAGCTCGCGGTCATCGAGGAAATCGGCCGGATCGCCGAGCGCGGCAGGTTCGACCTCCTGTTCATCTCCGACGGGCTGGTCATGGACCCGGGCGACCACCCGTCCTTTCTGTGCCGGTTCGAGCCGACGACGCTGATATCGGTGCTGAGCGCCTCGACCAGCCATATCGGGCTCGGCGCGACGGTCTCGACGAGCTTCAACGAGCCCTACAATGTCGCCCGCATCTTTGCCTCGATCGACCACATCAGCCGGGGCCGCGCCGCCTGGAATGTGGTGACCAGCGCCCAGGTCAGGGCCGCGCTCAATTTCAGCCGCGACCACCACATGGAGCACGAGCTGCGCTATGAGGTCGCCCAGGAGTTTGTCGATGTCGTCAAGGGGCTGTGGGATTGCTGGGACGACGGCGCGATTCTAGCCGACAAGGCGACCGGCCAATACATCGATCCGGCACGGGTGCGCCCGCTCGACCACAAGGGCCGGTTCTTCCAGGTGCGGGGCCCCATTAACATGGCGCGCTGCCCGCAAGGCCATCCGGTGATCATCCAGGCCGGCGGCTCGCCCTCCGGCCTCGAACTCGCGGCGCGCACCGCCGATGTCGTCTTTTCGGTGGTCCAGGAACTCGGCGCGGCAAAGGCGGCGTACGCCGATCTGAAGGGGCGCATGGCGAAATACGGGCGCAGCCCCGACCACCTCGCCGTCTTGCCCGGGGTCATGCCGATCATCGGGCACAGCGAGGCCGAGGCGCGGGAAAAACTGTCGCTGCTGCAGAGCTGGCTGACCCCGACCAATGCCGCGACCCTGGTTTCGGGGCGCATCGGCTATGACGTTTCCGGGTATCCGCTCGACGGGCCGGTGCCGGCGCCGCCGCCCGGCGAGGGGGGCCGGACCTTCCATCAGGTGCTGTACGAGACCGCGCGGCGCGAGAACATGACGCTGCGCGACCTCTACAACCTGACCGCCGCGGCGCGCGGCCACTGGGTCCTGTGCGGCACTCCTGAAAAGATCGCCGACACGCTCGAAGAGTGGTTTGTCGAGGAGGCAGCCGACGGGTTCAACATCCTGCCGCCCTATTTCCCGGGCGCGTTCGCCGATTTCGTCGATCTCGTGGTCCCGGAATTGCAGCGCCGCGGCCTCTTCCGGCGCGAGTACCAGGGGATCAGCCTGCGCGACCATTTCGGGCTGGCCCGGGTGCCCGCTCCGATCAGGCGACAGGAGGCCATCGGCGCGGAATGAGGGTGAACCAAGAGAAAACCGCATTCCCGGCGAAAGCCGGGATCCATCGATCCGGCGATGGAGCGGTTGACGAATGGGTCCCGGCTTTCGCCGGGAATGCGAAGTCGGGGGATGAGTAATGGCGGACGCTGAGACGCTGCTGATGGTGGTCGGCGCCGCGACGCCGCCGGGCCGGCTGGCGGCCGCGATCGCCGTGGCGGCAGAGGCGGCCCGGACCGGCGGCGCCGCCGTCGATATCCTCAATCTCGCGGAAACACCGGTCGAGATCTGCGACGGGCGGACGCTCGAGGCCTATGGCGAGACGACGCGCCAGGCGGTCGCGCGGATCGCCGCGGCGCGTGCGGTGCTGATCGGCGCGCCGGTCTACCGGGCGAGCTTCCCCGGCGTCTTGAAGAACGTGCTCGACATCACCCCGGTCGAGGCGCTGCAGAATAAGCCGGTCGGCATCGTCGCGATGGGCGGGTCGCCGCATCACTACCTCGCCGTCGACAGCCAGTTGCGAGCGGTGCTGGCGTGGTTCGGTGCGCTCGTCGCGCCGACCGGCATTTATCTGACCGGCGGCGATTTCCGCGACGGGAGGCTCACGTCGGACAGCGCCCGGAACGATCTGGCCGCGCTGACCGGCACGCTGATAACGCTGATGCGCGGGCTCGATCCCGGTGCGCTCGGCCCGCTGCCGCTGGCCGCGAAATTCACCTGACCGCGGCGCCTGCCGCCCGGATCGCGCGCCACACCCGCTCGGGCGCCGCCGGCATCTCGATGTGGCGCACCCCGAATTCGCTGAGGGCGTCGACGATCGCGTTGATCACCACGGCCAGCGCCGGGGTGGTTCCGCCCTCGCCGCCGGAGCGCACGCCGAGCCGGTTGGTGGGCGAGGGTACTTCGCTGAGCGCCGTCCTCAAATGCGGGAAGGTGTCGGCCCGCGGCATCGCGTAATCCATAAAGCTCGCCGCCAGGAGCTGCCCGCTCGCCGGGTCGTAGTGGCAGTTTTCGAGGAGCGCCTGGCCCACTCCCTGGGCAATGCCGCCATGCGTCTGGCCATGCAGGATCAAGGGGTTGATCGCGCGCCCGACATCGTCGACCGCGGCGTAGCCGACGATCTCGACCGCGCCGGTTTCGGGATCGACCTCGACCTCGCAGATTTGCGTGCCGTAGGGGAAACTCGCGACCGGCAGGGTCTGGTCGGAAATCCCGGCAAGCGGACCCTGCAGATGTTGCGGCAGGTCGGTGCGGGTGACGGCCGCGCGGGCGACATCGAAGATGCCGATCTCGCGGTCGGTGCCGGTGACCCGGAAGCGGCCGGCGTCGAACTCGATATCGCTGTCGCTCGCCTCGAACAGGAAACCCGCGATGCCGCGGCCCCGGGCGACGATGTCGTCGCTCGCCTGGCCGATGACCGAGACGGCGAGCTTCATCGAGCGCCCGGAATGGGAGCCGCCGCCGGCGCTGACCCGGGCGGTGTCGTGGGCGACATAGTCGATGCTGTCGAACGGCACCCCGAGCCATTCGGTGACGAGCTGGGCAAAGCTCGTCTCGTGGCCCTGCCCCGACGACATCGTGCCCATCACCAGTTCGACCCGGCCCTCGGGCGAGACCGTGATCTCGGTGCGCTCGCGCGGCGCGCCCGAGGTGATCTCGACGTAGTTGGCAACGCCGATCCCGCGAAATTTGCCGCGCCCTCGCGCCGCGGCGCGGCGGGCCGGGAAGCCGTCCCAATCGGCGAGCGCCAGCGCGGTGTTCATCGCCGCCTCGTAATCGCCGCTGTCATAGGTGAGGCCGAACGGATTGGTGAAGGGCTGGGCCGCGACCGGAACCATGTTGCGACGGCGCAGCGCGACCGGATCGATCCCGAGCCGGTCGGCCGCGAGATCGATCAGCCGCTCGATCACGAAAATCACCTCGGGCCGGCCGGCGCTGCGATAGGGCGTCGTCGGAGCGGTGTTGGTGACGGCGCCCCGGCCGCGGAAATATGCAGCTTGGATATGGTAGACGCTGGATATGAGGCCCAGCCCCTTGTTCAAGGACACGAACGAGGCGGCATGGGCGCCGAGATTGCTGAGGTTCTTGCCCCGCAGGCCCATGAAATTACCCTGCGCGTCGAGCGCGAGTTCGGCCTCGACCGTCAGGTCGCGGCCCTGGTAGTCGCTGAGAAACGCCTCGCCGCGCTCGCACAGCCACTTGACCTTGCGGCCGGTCCGGCGCGCCGCCCAGGGGAGGAGGGCGTATTCGGGATAGAAGAAATTGCGGGTCCCGAAATTGCCGCCCATGTCCTGGCAGACGACGCGAACCTGCTCCGGCGGCACGCCGAGGACCTGCGCGAGATCGATGCGCAATTTGGCGACGCCGCGGCCGGTGCCGGAATGCAGCGTGTAGCACCCGCTCGCGGCATCGTACTCGCCGATCGTGGTGCGCGGCTCCAGTGGAACCCCGGTCACCCGCTGGATCCAGGTGTCGAGATGCACGACATGCGCCGCGCGCCCGAACGCCGCGGCGGTTGCCGCCTCGTCGCCCACTTCGATATCGACGCAGAGATTGCCGGGCGCCTCGTCCCACAAGCGCGGGGCACCGGTCTGGACCGCGTCAGCCGCCCGCGCCACGGCCGGGAGCACTTGATAATCGATCCGCAGCAACTCCGCCGCATCCCTCGCCTGATCGACCGTCTCGGCCACCACGATGGCGACGGGCTCGCCGACAAAGCGCACCGTGTCGACCGGCAGCGGATCGTGGCGGGTCGCGATCGGTGCGACGCCCGGCAGCCTGACCGCCAGATCGGGCGGCCCCATCAGCCCCGCATTGTGCGGCAAGGGGCCGAGCCCGTCGGCACGGCAATCGGCGCCGGTCAACACGGCGAGCACGCCCGGCGCGGCCAGCGCCGCCGCCTTGTCGACCGAGACAATCTGCGCATGCGCGTGCGGCGAGCGCACCATCACCGCGTGCGCCATACCCGGCAGGGTGAGATCGTCGACGTAGCAGCCGCCGCCGGTCAGCAGGCGAAAATCCTCCTTGCGGCGGACGGGCTGACCGATGCCGTTCGCCACGCCCGCCGACGCGTTCATCGCGGTTCCCCTATTCCGCCGCGATGCGCTCCCAGGTCAGCTCGCGGTATTCCTCGCCGGCCTCGCCCTGGCGCGATGGCGGGCGCAGGATCATGCGGTCCCCGTCGAAGCTGACCTCCCGGACCTGGTCCGAACCGATGCGCGCGGGGTCCGAGGCGGCGTCGACCTTCGTTACGAGCCGCGCCCCATCGAAGGTGTAGTTGCCGCAATAGGAGCTGTAGGCCCGGACCGTTCCGGCGGGCAATTGTGGCCGGCCGTCGCAGGTCACCGCCATCATCCGCCCCTCGGCGTTGAGGGTAAGGCGGCCCATGGCTTTCCCGCCGTACGGGGCGGGCAGCGAATTGCCGTTGCGGTCGCGCGCCGCAGCGGCGGCCATTTTCCAGGTCCCGATAATCGATGGCACGGTGTCAGCTCCTCATCGAGATTGCGTCGCTTCGCCCGCAATGACAGCATCGGTGCGAAACACCTGCAAGGCTGTCCGCACGGTACCCCAGGAAACCCGCGGCGAGGAGAGGCTCAATGGAATTCGGCGCATCGATCTTTTTCACCGATTATTCGATCACCCCGGCCGAGCTGGCGGTCGCGATGGAGGAGCGCGGCTTTGATTCGGTGTGGGCCGCCGAGCATTCGCACATCCCGGTGCCGCGGCGGACCCAGGCGCCGGGCGGCGGCGAACTGGCCAAGCGCTACTACGATGTGATGGACCCGTTCGTCACGCTGACCGCGGCGGCTTGTGCGACCAAGAAGCTCAAGGTCGCGACCGGCATCGCCCTCGTAATCCAGCGCGACACGATCCAGACCGCCAAGCTCGTCGCGTCGATCGACCAGGTCTCGGGCGGCAGGTTCCTCTTCGGCATCGGCGGCGGCTGGAACGCCGAGGAGGTCGAGAACCACGGCACCGTCTTCGCCACCCGCATGCAGAAGATGCGCGAGCAGATCGAGGCGATGAAGCAGATCTGGACCCAATCGAAGCCGGAATACCACGGCGACATCGTCAATTTCGACACGATGATGGTCTGGCCGAAGCCGGTGCAGAAGCCGCATCCGCCGGTCATCCTCGGCGGCGCGTTCCCGTGGGCGGCGCGCCGCGCGGTCCGTTATGGCGACGGGTGGTACCCGAACGCGGCGAGCGGCACCCCCGAGGACTACGTGCCGGCGTTCCGCAAGATGGCGCAGGAAGCCGGGCGCGATCCCAAATCGCTGTCACTGCGGCTTGGCGGCGCGCCGGACGACGCCGACAAGCTGAAGCGCTTCCGCGACATGGGCGTCGATGCGGTCAACGTCACGCTGATGTCGGAAACCAAGGACAAGCTCCTGCCGGTGCTCGACCACTGGGCCGGGCATATCCGGCAGCTGCGCGGCTGAACGGAGGCGCGAACCGATGTTGACGCTGTATTACTCGCCGGGCTCCAGCGCGATGGCGACGCACATCGCGCTCCATGAGGTCGGCGTGCCCTTCGAGGCAAAGCTGACCTCGCTCCACAAGAACGAGCACCGCACGCCCGGCTACCTCGCGGTCAACCCCGAGGGCAAGGTGCCGACCCTGATGATCGACGGGCGGCCCTTGACCGAGGTGGCGGGAACGCTGTGGTACCTGGCGCGCACCTATCCGGCGGCGGGGCTCTTGCCGCAACAGGGCGACATCGAGGCCGAGGCCCGGGTCATCTCGTGGATGTCGTTCATCGCCTCGACGATCCACCCGGCGCGGCGTATCGGGGAGGCGCGGTGGCGCGAGGTGTTCGGGCTCGCCGAGCCGCGATTGGGCCGCAACGACTGGACGGTCGGGCGCTATTCGATCGCCGACATCCACCTGTTCCGGCTTTATTGGCGGTTCGTCACGACCCTCGACATCGCGCCCGGCTCCTACCCCAACCTGTCGGCGCATTACGACCGGATGGTGGCGCGCCCGGCGGTGCGGCGGACGTTGGAGGCCGAGGCGGCGATCGGCTACAACCTCCCGGCGTGAAATGATGAGAACAATCTCGATCGCCGGGACCAGCCTCGAACTGGTCGAGCGCGGCCAGGGCCGGCCTTTGCTGTTCCTCCATGCCGGCGAAGGGCTCGCTCCGGAGCTTCCGTGGCTCGATCTCCTGGCGCGGCACTACCGGGTCATCGCACCGTCACATCCGGGCTTTGGAAATTCACCGCTGATCGACGGGGCCGGCTCGGTCGACGATCTCGCCTATCTCTATCTCGATCTCGCCGCCGAACTCGTGATTGGTGAGGCGCGCTTGTCGTGGCGCTCCGAAGAGCGGATGCCGAGGGGAAACTGGCCCG
>DATCQF010000289.1:0-2571 GCA_036569735.1 Allostellaceae bacterium
GGGCGTATTCCGCGCCGAGCGCGCCGGTGCCGCAGCCGCTCTCGACGATCAGGCGCGCATCGCGGGGCAGCAATTTCAGCAGATCGGGGTTGACCCGGTCGTGATATTCGCGATCCGCGCTCGGCGGCGACGTGGCCCAATCCATCAAATCGAGGTCGCCATTGCTGTCAGGTCGCCATCGATGTTGCGCGTCCCGTCATGCGCGCACCGGCTTCCTCGCGAGGAAATCCTTGAACCCGTCGCGCGGGTGGCCGGCCGAGAGGTATGTCGCGCGCGCCTCGTCCTCGAGGTCGTAGCGCCCCTGCAAATCGAGCCCCATGCCCTCGTGCAACAGCCGCTTGATGCCCTGCACCATGCGCGCGTCGTTCTTGGCGATCATCTGCCCCATCTCGATCGCCGCCTCGCGCAGCCTGGCCGCGGGGACGATCTGGTTCAGCAGCCCGATGCGCTCGGCCTCCTCGGCGGCGACGACACGCCCGGTGTAAAGCAGTTCCTTGGCTTTGGGGATGCCGACCAGGGCCGGCAATGACCAGCTCGAGTTGACCCGCCCATAGCTCGCCGCGAGAAAGCGGAATTGGGTCTTCTCGCAGCCGATGCGCAGATCGAGCGAGGAGGAGAGCAGCGCGGCGCCGCCATAGGCCAGCCCGTTGATCGCGCCGATCAGCGGTTTCGAATAACTCGCGATATGCCAGCTGATGTTGCCGCGGGTCTCGCTGCGCACCGCCAGCTCCTCGCTGCTCAGCCCCGCCATCTCGTGAATATCGGCGCCCGCCGAAAAGGCGCGCTCGCCGGCCCCGGTCAGGATGACCGCCTTGATGTCGTCGTCAGCCTCATACCCGGTCAGCGCGTCGTCGACCTCCTGCATCAACAGGAAGCTCAGCGCGTTGAGCTTCTCGGGCCGGTTCAGCGTGATCAGCGCGACCCCGCCCTGACGCTCGCTCAAGATGTATTCGTACGCCATCGCTCAGCTCTCCTTCCCTCCCGGGGCTGCCCGGCGCAATATGGTAGCCGAATGAGACGACAGCTTCACTTGTCATTCACTCTAAGGGGAGCGTGACGATGGCCGGGTCCCTCGATGGCATCAGGGTATTGGAATTGGCGCGGTACCAGGCGGGGCCGCGCGGCGGGATGATTCTCTCCGATCTCGGCGCCGAGGTCATCAAGATAGAGAAGCTGGGCGGCGAGGAGACCCGCAAGTCGGAACCCCTGGTGCGCGGCCAGAGCGTCTATTTCTCGGTGTACAACCGCGGCAAGAAGAGCCTCTGCCTCGACATGCGGACCGAGCGCGGCAAGGAGATCTTCGCCGCGCTGGTGCCGACCGCCGACATCGTGCTGCAGAACTTCCGCCCCGGGGTCATGGAAAAGATGGGTTTCGGCTATGAGCGTCTGTGCGAGCTGAAGCCCGACATCATCCTCTGTTCGGTCTCCGGCTTTGGCCAATACGGCCCCTATCGCGACCGCCCGGCCTTCGATCCGTTGGGCCAGGCGATGAGCGGGCTGATGAGCCTGACCGGCGCCCCCGTGGGCACGCCGCTCGGCGCCGCCACCTCGCTCGTTGACCGCTATACCTCGCTGCACGCGACGATCGGGACCCTGGCGGCCTTGCGCCACCGCGACAAGACCGGCGAGGGCCAGGTCGTCGATTGCTGCCTCTTGGATTCGGGCTTTACGATGGTCGAGATCCCGCTGTCGTACTACCTCGCGACCGGCCAGGAGGGCGGCGAGGGCGGCCGGCCGCCCTACAAGGCCAAGGACGGCCACGTCGTCATCTCCGCCTCGGGGCGGGTGATGGCGACAAAGCTGATGCAGATCGCCACCGGCGATGAGAGCGCCGCCGTCGGGGGCTGGACCAGCCGGGTCGGGCCGCTCGACTCGCGGAAGCAAGCGGTCGCCAAATGGTGCGCCGAGAACACCGTCGAGCATATCGTCTCGACGCTGCTCGCCGCCGAGATCCCGGTCGCGCCGGTCAAGACGATCCCCCAGGCCGCCGAGGACCCGCATCTGTGGGAGCGCGAGATGCTGGTCAAGATACCCGATGCGCTGGCCGGCGAAATCCATGTGCCGGGCGCGACGATCAAGATGTCGAAGACCCCCGGCCGGGTCGGCCATGTGCCGACGCCGGGCGAGCATACCGACGAACTCTTGTCGTCGATCCTCGGCTACGACAAACCCATGCTCCAGGAGCTGCGCACCGCCAACGTCATCGGGTAGAGCCTAAAACCCTCTCCTGCACCGCGGGAGAGGGAGGGGCCCGGCGCGAAGCGCTGGGAGGGCGAGGGTTATTGTGGCCCCGGCACGCTCACCCGGCCTCAGGCTTCGCCCTCGGGCACCCTCTCCCGCAATGCGAGAGAGGGCATTGGCAGCCATGCCCTTGCGAGAGCCTATTTCGGCGATACCACCATCGTCATCTGGCGGCCTTCCATGCGCGGCATCTGCTCGACCTTGGCGATCGCGTCGAGGTCGTCCCGAACCCGAATCAAGACGTTCATGCCGAGTTCCTGGTGCGCCAGCTCGCGCCCGCGAAACCGCATGGTCACCTTGACCTTGTCGCCTTCCTCGATGAACTTGTTC
>DATCQF010000290.1:0-4339 GCA_036569735.1 Allostellaceae bacterium
GACTGGTTAAGCTGCCCCCTCCGACGAGCGGGATAGGGCCATGATCGATTATCGCAGCGACAATACCGGATGCGCGGCGCCGCAGATCCTCGAGGCGCTGGTGCAGGCCAATACCGGCACCGCGCTCGGCTACGGCGCCGACGAATGGACCGCGCGGCTGCAGCAGCGTTTTTCCGAATTGTTCGAGGCGCCGGTGCGGGTCTTTCCGGTGGCGACCGGGACCGCCGCCAACGCCTTGTCGCTCGCCGCGGTCAGCCCGTCATGGGGGCTCGTCTATTGCAGCGAGGCGGCGCACATCAACACCGCGGAAGCCAACGCGGCAGGATTTTTCGGCGGAGGGCTCAAACTCGTGCCGGTCGCCGGCAGTCACGGGCGGATCGGCGCCGACGCGCTGGCGCAAACGCTCGCGGGTATCCAGCCGGGCCAGCTGCATCGCGGCCAGCCGGCGGCGCTCAACCTGACCCAGGCGAGCGATCTCGGCACGGTCTACCGGCTCGACGAAATTCGCGCGATCACCGAGATCGCCCGGGCGCGCGGCCTCAGGGTGCACATGGACGGGGCGCGCTTCGCCAACGCGCTGGCGCGCCTTCAATGCAGCCCCTCGGAGATGAGCTGGCGCGCCGGGGTCGACATCCTGTCGTTCGGCGCGACCAAGAACGGCGGCGCCCTGTGCGACGCGATCGTGGTCTTTTCGCCGGAATTGGCGGACGGGCTGGCGGTGCAGCTGCGCCGCGCCGGCCAGGTGTGGTCGAAGATGCGCTTCGCCGCGGCGCAGCTTTTGGCCTATGTCGAGGACGGGCTGTGGCTCCGCCTCGCCCAGGCCTCGAACGCCGCCGCGGCGCGGATCGCCGCCGGAATCGCCGGCCTCCCCGGCCTCAGGCTGATCGCGCCGGTCGAGGCCAACGAGCTCTTTCTCGAAGCCTCCGGCGAAATCCTGGACGCCCTCGAACAGGGCGGCTTCCAGTTCTACCGCCGCAGCCCGACGCTCGGCCGCTTCGTCTGCCGCTTCGACCTGACCGACACCGAGGCCGACGCCCTCGTCGCCGCGCTCAAGCGCCATTGCACCGCGCCGGCCCGCGCCGCGGAGTAGCCGCGCGGCCGGCGGGTAGCCGGTTCCTATTCCGGCGGTAGATCTTCGAGCTTTACACCGCGCCCGGTACGCAGGCTGGCGCGAGCCCGCTCGATACGCGCGAGGAACCGAGGATCGTTCTCCAGCCGGTAATCGAACCAATCGTCCTCCGAACCGAAGCCGATCAGCACGCCCGCCGGCTTGCCGTGACGGGTGATGACGATCTCCTCATTCTCGGCCTCGCGCAGCAAGCGCGAGAGGTCGTCTTTCACCTCGGATAACGGGACCTGTTTCACGCGGGATCTCCGAATTGCGCCAGCCATGGCTCGCTCTCCGATTTGGCGACGATCGCGAGGATTTCGACCGTCGCGCCGGAAACATCGTAGAACACCCGCACCTCATCGACGCGGAGCCGGTATTGCGGCCGGCGCAAACCGCGCAACCGCTTGATGCCGCTGCGGCTTGTCTTCATCGGCTCTTGCCGCAGATGGGTTTCCAGTGCATCGCGAACCACCGCCGGCAAATTGGCCGTGAGAGCCCGCAGGTCCTCGACGGCCTCCGGCGCCAGCACGATCGCGAACGGCATTCTAGCCAGAATATAGCCAGATTTGGCGAATGGTCAACACTACAGCCGGCGCCAGAAAGCCATCCCTCTCCCCCTTACGTTTCGGACCACCAGGCTATTTCCCGGTCGCCTCGACGTGTTTCTCGCCGTTGGGCGGCGTCGTGCTGCATTGGCCGCTAGGGGTAAAGCGCCCAACGCAACAGACGGCCGCGCCCGCCTTCACTTGCGCTGGCTCGCTTTTGCCTCGCCTGCGTGCGGCGACGGCCCCGCTCTACTCGCAGAACTCAGCGGGACCGCGCTACGCCGCTATTTTACCGTCTCCGCGTGCTTCGCGCCGTTGGGCGGTGTCGCGGTGCACTCGCCGCATTGCGGCGGCGACAGCCAGATCGTGCCCAGATCCTGGTTCGCATAGTGGCTCGGGCCGATCTTCCAGCCGTTGACATAGGAACGCAGCGGAATGAGCCGACCCCACCAGTAGGAGTGGATGTAATGCGCCTCTTCATCCAGGACGCGCTTGTCGAACGCGAAGGCCAACGCGCGCTGCTTCGCGAGATCGGTCTCGCGCAGCAGCTTGTCGGAGATTTCATCGAGTTTCGGGTCTTCGTAATAGCCGTAATTCGAGACGCTGATCGAGTGTGACAGCCAGGTTTGGATGTCGACCACGGGGTTGACGATGCCGTGGCAATTGCCCCCGGTCGAGACGGCGAAATCGCCGCTGCGCAGCGACGCAAACCACGGACCGCCCGGCTCGACCTTCTGGGTGACGTGCAGCCCGATTTGGCTCCATTGGTCGATCAGCCAGGTCCCGAGGTATTTGTAGGGCTGATCGACGTTGCGGTTGGTCAACTCGAAGGTGAGGCCTTCGGCGCCGGCCTCTTTCAATAGCCGCTTCGCCTCGGCCCGCGACTTCTCTATGTCGGGCCAGAAGCCGGCGATCGTTTGCATCTGCTCCTTGGTCTCCGCCAGCGGCGAGCCGGGGAATATGAGGCCGCCAACCGTGTGCATCAGGCTCACCTTGGAGAGCCCCGGTGCGCTGCCCCAATGGTCGAGGGCCAGGACCAGGGCGCGGCGCACCCGCACGTCGTCGAACGGCTTCTTCTTGTGGTTGATCCATGCGCCGAGCGTACAGTTCCAGTCGTTCTCTTGGATCACGATCTTGTCGCCGAGCTCCTGTTTCAGCTGGTCCATCGCCGAGGGCGGATAGCCGCGAAACTCGGTGGCGGCCCGGTCGGCGCGGATCGCGTCGAGCTGCACGGCCTGTTTCGGTGCGTAGATCCCGATAAAGCCGTCAAGGTAAGGCAGCCCTTTACGATAATAATCGGGATTGCGCCCCCCCGTGATGGACTGGCCGGTCTGGAACTCGACAAACTTGAACGGCCCGGACCCCAGGATGTTGTGCTCGTACCAGTGCATATCCTTGTCGAGGACTTTCTTCTGGTAGACCCAGTTATAGGGGTCGGCGAGCGCCGGCAGAAAGGCGCTGGTCGCGAATTTCAGGTGAATGACGACGCTATGCTCGTCCGCCGCCGTGATGTCCTTGACCATCATGAAAGTCGCGGCGCGCGGGCTCAGCACGCCTTGCCCCGGGAAGGCGATCTTGTTGAGGCTCGCCGCGACATCGGCGGCCGTCAGCTTGTCGCCGTTGTGGAACTTGACGTCGTCGCGGATCTTGAATGTATAGGTCTTTCCCCCATCGGTCGGCTTCGGCACCTCGGTGCACAGGTCGCACACGATGTCGGTGGCCGACGCCGGATTGTTCGGATTGATCCGCACCAACACGCTGTAGAACGGCGCCGCCGAGTGGATCGTCGCATAGGTTTCCTCGCGCTGCGCGTCAAAGCTCGGCGGCGAATCTTCCGGGATCATGTAGGTGAGGGTGCCGCCGTAGCGCGGTGCCTCCGCGGCCGTCGCCGGCGTCGTTGCGGCGAGCACGCCCCCCAGGGTGGCGATGCCAAGACAGAATGCTGCTCTCATCGTTTCCTCCCGTTCGAGCCGACCCCATTGCCGGGGCCTTGCCCACACGATAGGCCAGCGCTGCAAAAATGTCTTTATGCTCTTAGGGATAGACGCGGCTTCACGCCTCTTGTTCCGTCCGGCACATCGCCGTACATACGGGGTTCCAATAAGAGCTAGCGCCATGCCCCAGCAGCAGTCCCGGACAGCCCGGATCGAGGCCCGCATCACCCCGGACGGCCTTGCGATCGTCAAGCGCGCGGCCGAGATTCAGGGGCGCAGCCTCAGCGACTTCGTGGTCACCGCCGCCCAGGAGGCGGCGTACCAGACGATCGAGAGGGTCGAGATCATCCGCCTCTCGGTCGAAGATCAGCGCCTCTTCGCCGAGGCCATCCTCAACCCGCCGCCGCTGGCGCCAGCCATGGAGCGCGCGATCGAGCGCTATCGTCGGGTGGTCAAGGGATCGGAGTGAGCGAGTCGTTCACCGTCGAAAGCTTGCGCGCGCAGCATGACCGAACGAGCTTTTCCTGTGGTGTAGCAGCGCTCGATCGGTATTTCCGGGAACTCGTCAGCCAGGATATCCGGCGGCGGCTGAGCAACTGCTTCGTTGCGCTCGATCCGGCCGCGACGGTGGCGGGCTACTACACTTTTGCCGCGACCGGCGTTCCGCTCGCCGAGTTGCCGGCCGACCAGATGAGGCGATTACCAAGATACCCCTCGATCCCGGCGGGTCTGATCGGTCGGCTGGCGGT
>DATCQF010000291.1:0-10655 GCA_036569735.1 Allostellaceae bacterium
CCCGCCGGGCGGATTGGCCGGCACCGAACCCTATGTCTCCCATCCCGGCGGCTACGCCTATGCCGCCGACCTGGTGGCCGGCCTCCGGCGCGTCGCCGATTTCGAGATCAGCGTCGCGGCCTATCCCGAAACCCATCCGGCGGCGCGCAGCCCCGAGCACGATCTCGACAACCTCAAGCAAAAGCTCGATGCCGGCGCCACTCGGGCGATCACCCAGTTCTTTTTCGATGTCGACGCGTTCCTGCGCTTTCGCGACCGGGCGGGTTCCGCCGGGATCACCGTGCCGATCGTGCCGGGCATCCTGCCGGTCACCAATTTCACCCAGCTGAAGCGGATGGCCGCCGGCTGCGGCGCCGCGATCCCCCCGTGGATGGCGAGCCATTTCGAAGGGCTCGACGACGACCCCGACACCCGCCGTCTGGTCGCCGCCTCGATCGCCGCCGAGCAGTGCCGCCGCCTCCACGCCAACGGCGTCCATGAATTCCATTTCTACACGCTGAACCGCGCCGATCTGATCGTCGCGATCTGCCACCTCTTGGGCGTGCGCGCGCCGAAGCCAGCCCCCGCCGTCGCCTGATGACGCATCTCCTCGATTATCTCGCCGACCGTGTCCTCCTCTGCGATGGCGCCATCGGGACGCAGGTGCAGGCCCGCGACCTCGACACCGAGCGCGATTTCCACGGCCACGAGAACTGCACCGACATCCTGTGCGAGAGCCGCCCCGATCTGGTGCGCGAAATCCACCTCGATTATCTGCGCGCCGGCTGCGATGCGTTGCAGACCAACAGCTTTGGCGCGTCGCCGATCACGCTGGGCGAATTCGGCATCGCCGACAAGGCGTTCGACCTCAACCGCCGCGCCGCCGAACTGGCCCGCGAGGCGGTCGCCGAATTCGCCCATGACGGGCGCACCCGATTTGTCTTCGGCGCGGTCGGGCCGGGAACCCGGCTGCCCTCGCTCGGGCATGTCGCCTACCAGGACCTCGAAGACGCCCTCGCGATCCAGTGCGCCGGCCTGGTCGCCGGCGGGGTCGACGCGATCCGCATCGAGACCTGCCAGGACCCCTTGCAGATCAAGGCCGCGGTCAACGGCGCGAAGCGGGCGCGCGAGGCCGCGGGGAAGGACATCCCGATCATCGTCCAGGTGACGGTCGAGACCACCGGCACCCTCTTGGTCGGGGCCGACATCGCCGCGGCGGCGACGGTTGTCCACGCGCTCGACGTGCCGATCATCGGCCTCAACTGCGCCACCGGTCCGCGCGAAATGGCGGAGCACGTCAAATGGCTCGGCGACAACTGGCCGGGGACCATCTCGGTCCTGCCCAATGCCGGGCTGCCCGAACTGATCGCCGGGCGCACCCATTACCCGCTGGGCCCCAGGGAACTCGCGCAGTGGCTCGAACGCTTTGTGCTCGAGGACGGCGTCGGGGTGATCGGCGGGTGCTGCGGCACCGAGGCCGAGCATATCGCCGCGCTCGACCAGATGCTGCGGCGCATCGGGCGAGACCAACCCCGCCCGATGCCGAAAACGCGAACCCCGGTGTGGGTCCCGTCGGTCGCCTCGCTCTACGGCCAGGTGCCGTTGCGCCAGGAGAACGCCTATCTGTCGATCGGCGAGCGCTGCAATGCCAACGGCTCGCGCGCCTTCCGCCGGCTGCAGGAGCAGGGGGACTGGGACGGCTGCGTCGAGATGGGACGCGAGCAGGTCAAGGAAGGCTCGCACACGCTCGATTTGTGCACCGCCTTTGTCGGGCGCGACGAGATCGCCGAGATGAGCGAGATGGTCTCCCGCATGCGCGGCGCGATCAACGCGCCCCTGGTCATCGATTCGACCGAATACCCGGTGCTCGAAGCCGCGATGAAGCTCTATGGCGGGAAGCCCATCATCAACTCGATCAATTTCGAGGATGGCGAGGAGGCCGCCGACAAGCGCCTCCGGCTGGCAAAGCGCTTCGGCGCCGCAATCATCGCGCTGACGATCGACGAATCTGGCATGGCCAAGGAGGCCGACCACAAGCTGCGCCTCGCCGAGCGGCTCTACGATTTTGCCTGTACGAAGCACGGGCTGCCGCCGAGCGACCTCCTGTTCGATCCCTTGACCTTCACGATCTGCACCGGCAACGACGACGATCGGAAGCTCGGCCTCAACACCCTGGACGCGATCGCCCAGATCGCCGAGCGGATGCCCGAGTGCCAGATCATCCTCGGCCTCTCCAATATCTCGTTCGGCCTCAACCCGCCGGCGCGCCAGGTGCTGAACTCGGTGTTTCTCGATCACGCGCTGCGCCGCGGCCTCACCGGCGCCATCGTGCATTTCTCGAAGATCCTGCCGCTGCACCGCATCCCCGAGGAGGAGGTACAGGTCGCCGAGGATTTGATCTTCGACCGCCGCCGTGACGGGTACGATCCGCTGCAGGCGTTCATGGCGCTCTTTGAGGACCGCACGGTCGAGAAGGCCGAAAAGAAGGGCCGCCCGGAAAAGCTCGAAGATCGCCTCGCGCAGCGCATCGTCGACGGCGACCGGCTCGACCTCGAAGCCGATCTCGCGCTGGCGATGCAGAGTTATAAGCCGCTCGACATCATCAACGACATCCTCCTCTCTGGGATGAAGACGGTCGGCGAATTGTTCGGTGCCGGCAAGATGCAGCTGCCCTTCGTCCTGCAATCCGCGGAGACGATGAAATCG
This sequence comes from Allostellaceae bacterium, assembly GCA_036569735.1. Classification (GTDB taxonomy): domain Bacteria; phylum Pseudomonadota; class Alphaproteobacteria; order ATCC43930; family CGMCC-115725; genus DATARH01. The sequence continues at coordinate 2,686 of DATCQF010000291.1, forward strand.
GCGGTGCGCTATCTCGAACCCTTCATGGAGCGGGTCGAGGGCCAGGAGAAAGGCACGATCGTGCTCGCCACGGTGCGCGGCGACGTCCACGACATCGGCAAGAACCTCGTGGACATCATCCTTTCCAATAACGGATACGACGTCGTCAATCTCGGCATCAAGCAGCCGATCGGCGCGATCCTCGATGCGGCAATCGAACATCGCGCCCATGCGATCGGGATGTCGGGCCTCCTCGTCAAATCGACCGTCGTCATGCGCGAGAACCTCGAGGAGATGAGCCGCCAGGGGCTTGATCTTCCCGTGATGCTCGGCGGCGCGGCGCTCACCCGGCGCTATGTCGAGGACGATTGCGTCAAATCCTATGCCTGTGGCCGGGTCGCCTATGCCCGCGACGCGTTCGACGGCCTCGCCCTGATGGACCGCATCGTCGGCAACGATTTCGACGGCCACCTCGCCGAGGTCCGGAGGAAGAATTTGGGGAGGCCCGTCAACCAAAAGCGCAAACTCGGCCGCGCCGGCGACGCGCAGCCGCAGCGCCCGGTGGATGTCGAGGAAATCCGCCTGCGCCGCGCCGAGCTGACCCGGGGCGTGCCGGTCCCGGAGCCGCCGTTCTGGGGCGCGCAGATCATCGCCCGGGTGCCGGCGAAGACGATCGTGTCCTATCTCAACGAGCGCATGCTCTATCAATTCCAGTGGGGCTACCGGAAGGACGGCCGCTCGCTCGCCGAATACAAGGCCTGGGCCAAGACCGAGCTGCGCCCGGTGCTGTACCGCATGCTGGAGATCGCGATCCGCGAAAACATCCTGGTGCCGCAGGCCGCCTACGGCTATTGGCGCTGCGCCGCCGAGGGTAACGATGTAATCCTGTTCGACGACGGTGGACAGCGCGAGGTCGCGCGCTTTTCGTTCCCGCGGCAGAACCGCGAAGGGGGCCTGTGCATCGCCGATTTCCTGCGCGACATCGACGACCCCGAGCGCGACGTCATCGGCCTCCAGGTCGTGACGATGGGGGCTCGCGCCTCGGAAGTCGCGCGCCAATGGTTCGCCGAGGACCGCTACCAGGATTACCTCTATTTGCACGGCCTCTCGGTCGAGATGGCCGAGGCCTTCGCCGAATACGTCCATAAGCGCATCCGCGGCGAACTCGGCTTCGCCGCCGAGGAGGCGCGCGACCACGACGAGATGCTGAACCAGGGCTACCGCGGCAGCCGCTATTCGTTCGGCTACCCCGCCTGCCCCAACCTCGCCGACCAGCGCCAGCTATTGGACCTGCTCGGCGCCGCCGAAATCGGCCTCACCCTGACCGAAGAAGACCAGCTCGACCCCGAGCAATCAACCTCGGCAATCGTCCTCCACCACCCGCAAGCGAAATATTTTTCGGTGTAATCAAGCAGCCCGCGTCGACCTACGACCGCACCGATCACGCGGGAAACTTGTTGCGCTGGCAACCAAAAGGTCGACAATCGGGCTGATAACCGGACAATCCGGGCAGCTCCGCTTCCCATCCGGCTTTACTCGCGCACTCGGCGCGAGGAGAGGGAGATGGCGGGCTCAGCGCGTTCCAAGCTCCAGCAGCACTCGAGGGCCTCGCTCCACGAAGGCCGCAATCCGCCGGATCAGCCGGCGGCAACCGGTTCCCCAGCTGACCTCACCGGCCCTGCCGCGGAGGCGCCGACCGGCCTGGTGTCCTCCGGCATTCGAGCGCTGGGCTCCAGCATCGCCTGGCTCTCGGGCTCAGTGGTGGGGGTCAGTGCGATTTTCTACGCCTTCGGGTATCTGATCACGCTCGCCAACCTCCATCTGCTCGGGTTCGATCTGCTGGCTTTCCAGTACGATTCAACGTTCTACATCGCGCGTGGCGCAAATTTCCTGATGATGTCGGTCATCCAAATCGGCCAGTTTTGGCTGGTGGTGTTTATGGCGCTGGCCCTCGCGCACCTGGCCAGCCAGCTGGCGCCGGTGCGCGCGCTCATCGCGACGCTGTGGACGATGCGGCCGTTCCGCAGCTTCGCCAGGCATCGCGACACCTGGCAGGCGTTGGGCTACCTGATGCTGCTGGTGCTGCTTGGCCTTCAGCTGCAGGCGCATCTTTCGGCGCCGCAGGATCTCACCGTCTCGGGGGTGCTCTACCCGCAAGCGGAAAGCAGCGCGGGCGAGAGCCCGATCCGGAAATGGATCCTCGACGGCAACGTCGCCAGCCTGCATCAACGCTACGCCGATTTCCTGCAGCAGCAATTCTGGATCGGAGTGCTGTTGCTGGCCGCCTGCGGCTTGACCCGCGGGTGGCGTGGGCGGGTGCTGCTGGCAACGCCCTTTGCTGCGGTATTCGCGATCTCCCTCGTATGGTTGCCTTTGGAATATGGCAAGCTTGAGTTGTTAAACAAATTCCCCAAGGCACTGATCCATTTCGAGCACTCGGCCGAAACCGCGGGCCAGCCTCCGGTCACGATGTACCTGCTGAACAAATCCGACAGCGCCTTTGTGCTTTGGGATGCCGAACGGCGACAAATCGTCTGGACGCCCAACCGCACGGTCGTGTCCGCCGAAATATCCGCGAACCAAACGACGCTTAGCCAAATCATCAAAACATCTGGGGCGGCAGGCCGATGAGACGGGATCTTCCTCGGCCCTGGTGGGCTGCCGCCCTGTTGCTCCTGGCGTGGGCGTTTGTTACGGCCGTGCCTTCTCGGGCGGACGCGCAAGGGCAACGGGGCGTGCCGATCGCGATGCTGCTTGTCGCCGGGCCGTCTGTAACGGTGAACGGCCGACCCGCGATAAACGGAATGACCATCGTCAGAGGCGACCACGTCACGACCGGCCCTGCCAGCAGCGCGCGGCTCGATTTTTACTCCGGCGGGTCGGTTCAGCTGGACGCCAACACGGATCCCGATTTCTTCGGCAAACTGATACGCATAGTCACTGGACAGATGTATTCGGCGGGGGAAGCGACGACAGTCGACGTCAGCGACGGTGTGTCGCTCTTCGCCCAAAGCGCATTCAACCTCCGGGTGGGTCCGGGCAATGAGGTGCTGACCGTCGTGTCCGGCCACGTGTCGGTCGTCGGAGGTCAGGAGGCAGCCGTTCCGGGCGGCACCCAGGCCGTGATCGCCGGTGGCCGCATCGTTGCCCGCCGCGTGGTCAGCCCCGCGGAGCTAGGCCAGATCACCGCCTGGCGCTACCAGTACCGTTTTTCCCGGCCCGGGCCGGCGAACCATCCGGCGCCGCAGCCTTATCGGCCGGCCGAGCCGCGGCGGCAGTACTACCCCAACCCGGTTCCCCCCTCTTACCAGCCCGGCCAAGACCCTGAGTATCGCCGGCCGGCGCCGCCGAGGGAAAGCTACCCGCCGATCCGTCGGACCTGGCCTCCGCCAACCACCCATCCGGGCGGATCGTACCAGAACCAGCCTGTTACGCCGCCGCGTCGTCGAACTCGGCCTCGGCCAACCACCAATCCGGGCGGATCGTACCAGAACCCGCCTGTTACGCCGCCGACCGTGCCGAGATAGCGGGCCGGGCCGTGACGCGGCTTCTCCTAGCCAGCGATGGGCTGAGGCGGCGCGCGGGGTTTGACCGCGTGCCCTCAATCGTGACGCAGTGCGGCAGCGAATATTCTGGCATGAAGGCGAAGCCGCGATTGGCACGCAATCCGCACCGGCCGCATTTCCCATTATAGTGCGCCGCGACATACCCCGAGAGGAGACCGGCAATGGCTTTCTACGAACTGCGGCAATATCACGTGCGGCCCGGCAAGATGGCCGAATGGTTGAAGATCATGGAGGAGGAGATCATCCCGTTCCAGGTGTCGAAAGGCATGGTCATCACCGGCAGCTTCAAGGGCGAGACCGACGAGTCGGTCTATGTCTGGATACGCCGCTTCGAATCTGAGGCTCAGCGTGCCGCGCTCTACCAGGCGGTCTACGACAGCGACCACTGGAAGACCAGGATCGCGCCGCGCGTGCCCGAATGCCTCGACCGCGAAAAGATCGTCGTCACCCGCATCCTGCCGACCCGGCGCTCGCCGACGCAGTAACCACGGGACCGTCCGTCTGGCCTTGATCCGGCCGATCCTGATATTTAATGATAGTCTGGTGAAACCGGATCAGGCGTCCAGCCATGCCAAGCAGTTATACGCTCGGGTCGCGCTTCGAGGCGCTCGTCAAAGAGTTGGTCGAAAGCGGCCGCTACAACAACGCCAGTGAGGTCGTGCGCGACGGTTTACGACTGCTGGAAGATCGCGAGAAGCTGCGTGAGGTGAAGGTCGCCGAGCTCCGCCGCCTGGCCGAAGAAGGGCGGTTGAGCGGAGTCTCCAATGAGAACGGCGAGGCCATCCTCGATCGCTTGGAGGCGACATACCACCGCTTGGCCGAGCGCGGCTGATGCAGTTTCGCTTCAGCCGACGGGCTGAAGCCGACCTTGAGGAAATCGCCGCGTATATCGCGCGGGACAATCCCGCCCGCGCCGTTTCATTCATCCGCGAGCTGCGCCAGCACTGTCAGCATCTGCTGACCTTTCCGGAGGCAGCGCCGCTGCGCCCCGAACTCGGCGTCGGCGTACGCCTCAGCGTGTTTGGCAAATTACCTAACCCTCTACGTGGTGCATCCCGAGTTGATCGAAATCCGCCGGGTAGTGCATGGCGCGCGCAACCTCGCAGACATCGACTGACGCCGCAGCCGCTTTCAAATATCGTGGACGTCGACGATGCCGGGGAGGGATTTGACGGCGGCGCGGATCCGGGGGTCGACGCGGAAGCCGCCGGGGAGCGTCATCTCCACTTCGCTGCCCGGCAGATCGAGCACCACGGTGACCCGGCCGCGCCCGCCGGCCTCGCGCGCAATGAGACTTTTGAGCTGCGGCAGGGCGTCGGCCTCGCCGACAAAGACGCGCAACCCCGCGGCGGCATGGGCGACGACGCTGTCGAGCGGTTCGATCTTTTGCGCGGTGAGACGCAGGCTCTCCTCCTCGCGGCGGACGTCGAGCGTGATGATCAGCGGCTGGCCGCCATCGATGAGGGCGCGGGCCTGCCCCAGCACCTCGGAGAAGAGGGTGACCTCGAACACCCCCGTGGTGTCCGACAGCTGGACAAAGGCATACCGGCTGCCGCGCGCCGAGGTGCGCTCCTTCTTGCCGATGACGATGCCGGCGAGGCGGAAGCGGGTCGCGCCGCCCGCGGCCAGCGCCGCCGGGAGATCGACCCAGCGCAGGATGCCGGCGCGCTCGAGGCTGCGCCCATAGGGGTCGAGCGGGTGGCTCGACAGATAGAAGCCGATCGCGTCGAACTCGTTCTGCAAGCGCTCGACCCCAGGCCAATCCGCCACGAGCGGCAAGGCGGGGCGCGCGGCAAAACCCCGATCGGGTAAACCGGCGGCGCCGCCGAAGAGGCTCGCCTGCCCGTCCTGGCGCTCCTCGGCGGCGCGGCTCGCCTGGCGCAGCAGCAGTTCGGCCGCGGCAAAGCTCTGCGCCTGGTTCGGGTTGAGGCACTCGAAGGCGCCGGCCTTGACGAGGCTCTCGAACTGCCGGCGGTTGAAGCTTTTGGCATCGAGGCGCAGCGCAAAATCGAACAGATCCTTGAACGGGCCGTTGGCCGTACGCTCGGCGACGAGATCGCGCATCGCCTGTTCGCCGACCCCCTTGACCGCGGCCAGCGCATAACGGATCGCCGGCTTGCCGCTCTTGGTGTCGGTTTCCACCGCAAAGCTCACCTCGGAGCGGTTGATGTCGGGCGGTAAGAGGGCGATGCCGAGCCGGCCGAGCTCCTGGCGGAAATGGTTGAGCTTGTCGGTGTTGCCCAGATCGAGGGTCATCGACGCGGCCATGAACTCGACCGGGTAGTTGGCCTTCAGATACGCGGTCTGGTAGGCGACGAGGGCATAGGCGGCGGCATGCGATTTATTAAAGCCGTAGCCGGCGAATTTCGCCATCTGGTCGAAGATCAGCTCGGCGCGCGCCCGCTCGACCCCGCGTTCGACGGCGCCCGACACGAATTGCTGGCGCTGCGCGTCCATCTCCGCCTGGATTTTCTTGCCCATCGCGCGGCGCAACAGATCGGCGCCGCCCAGCGTGTAGCCGGCCAGCACCTGGGCGATCTGCATGACCTGTTCCTGGTAGATCATGATGCCGTGGGTTTCCTTGAGGATCCCCTCCAACGCGGGGTCGAGGTAGTCGGGCGCCTCCCTGCCGTGCTTGACCGCGATGTAGCGCGGGATGTTCTCCATCGGCCCGGGCCGGTAGAGCGACACGACCGCGATGATGTCCTCGAAGCGGTCCGGGCGCAGCTGCTTCAGCATGTCGCGCACGCCCTGGCCTTCGACCTGGAACACCCCGACCGTGTCGCCGCGGCTGAGGAGCTCAAAGCTCGCCGGGTCGTCGAGCGGCAGGGTCGCGAGATCGAGGGTGATGCCGCGCTTGGCGATTAGGTCGAGGCACCGCGCCAGCACAGTCAGCGTCTTCAGCCCGAGAAAGTCGAATTTGACGAGGCCGGCCAGTTCGACCCACTTCATGTTGAACTGGGTCGCCGGCATGTCCGAGCGCGGGTCGCGGTAGAGCGGCACCAGCTCCGACAATGGCCGGTCGCCGATGACGACCCCGGCGGCATGGGTCGAGGCATGGCGGTAGAGCCCTTCGAGCTTCAAGGCGATCGTCATCAGCCGGGCGACGGTCTCGTCGCTGTCGCGCAGCTGCTGCAATTGCGGCTCGCCGGCGATCGCCTTGTCGAGCGTCACCGGATGCGCCGGGTTGTTCGGCACCAGCTTGCACAGCCGGTCGACCTGGCCATACGGCATGCCGAGCACCCGGCCGACATCGCGCAACACCGCGCGCGCCTGCAATTTGCCGAAGGTGATGATTTGCGCCACCCGGTCGCGGCCATATTTCTGCTGGACGTAGCGGATTACCTCGTCGCGCCGGTCCTGGCAGAAATCGATGTCGAAATCGGGCATCGACACCCGCTCGGGGTTGAGGAAGCGCTCGAACAGGAGGCCGAAGCGCAACGGATCGAGGTCGGTGATCGTCAACGACCAGGCGACGACCGAGCCGGCCCCCGAGCCGCGCCCGGGCCCGACCGGGATCCCCTGGCGCTTCGCCCATTGGATGAAATCGGCGACGATCAGGAAATACCCGGCAAACCCGGTCTGCACGATCATGTCGAGCTCGAATTCGAGGCGGTCGCGATAAGGCTGGGCCGCTGCATCTGTGTCGGCGAGGCCGAGTACCGCGAGCCGGACGGCGAGCCCGGCGCGCGCGGCGGCGCGCAGCGCGCTTTCCTCGTCGGCGCCGTCCGCCGTCGCAAACACCGGCAGGATCGGCTTGTGCGATTGCGGGATGAAGGCGCAGCGTTGCGCGATGACCAGCGTGTTGTCGCAGGCTTCCGGCAGATCGGCGAAGAGGGCGCGCATCTCCGCCGCCGGGCGGAAGAAATGCTCGGGGGTCAGATGCCGGCGATCGTCATCGGCGACCGCGCGGCCTTGCGCGATGCACATCAAGGCGTCGTGCGCCTCATGGAAATCGCGATCGGGAAAATAGGCGTTGTTGGTGGCGACCAGCGGCAGATCGTGGGCATAGGCGAGGTCGATGAGCCCGGCTTCGCTGCGCGCCTCCTCGGGCATGCCATGCCGCGTCAGCTCGATGTAAAGCCGGCCGGGAAAGGCGTCCTTGAGCGCGGCCAGCATGGTTTCGGCCGCCTCGGCCTGGCCCTCGGCAACGAGCCGCCCGATGGGGCCCCCTGCCCCGCCGGCGAGGCAAATGAGGCCCTCGCTCGCCGCGGCGAGGTCAGCGAGCGCCAGCGCCGGCTCGGCCCCGGCCTCGCCGTCGAGATAGGCGCGGCTGACGAGGCTCATCAGGTTGCGGTAGCCCCTATCGCTCTGCACCAGCAGCACGATGCGATCGGGTTCGGTGCCATGACCATTGCCGTTGCCGTTGCCCGGACGCTGGCCGCGGCCGGCGTCGCCCAGACCCCCGGCGGCGAGCGCGATCTC
>DATCQF010000292.1:0-10323 GCA_036569735.1 Allostellaceae bacterium
CGCCTGGACCCCGCCGAGGACATAGATCTCGTCGGCGCCGCCCAGATGCATCGCCGCGATCGTCTCGGGATGCGGGCCCCCCTGGTTGGGTGGGGTGCAGGCGGCGATATGGCCGACCCCGGCGACCTTCGCGGTCACGATCGACATATGCGCCGAGGCGACCATCGGATAGCGCCCGCCCGGCACATAGCAGCCGACCCGGCCGACCGGGATGTGGCGGTGCCCGAGGATGACACCCGGCAGCGTCTCGACCTCGACGTCGCGCAAGGCGGCGCGCTGGATCTGCGCGAAATTGCGGATCTGCGCCTGGGCGAACTTGATGTCGTCGATGGTCCGCGGCGACACTTTCGCCACGAGTGCACCGATCTCGTCCTCCGACAGCCGAAAACTCGCCGGCGACCATTTGTCGAAGCGCTCCGACAACTCGCGCACCGCCGCATCGCCGCGCGCCCGCACGTCGGCGATGATCCCCTCGACCGTGGCGCGGGTGCGAGCGTCGGCCTCGTCCTGCGTGCCGGCGAGCGCTGCCGTCTTGATGTGACGCGGCATGTTTCTCTCCTATTCGATGACCTCGTCGGACTCCGCCAGCAGAACAGGCGGCACGGTGAGGCCGAGCGCCGTCGCGGTCTTGAGGTTGATCACCAGCTCGAACCTGGTTGGCTGCTGCACTGGCAGATCGGCGGGCTTCTCCCCCTTGAGGATCCTGCCGGCGTAAACACCGACTTGGCGAAAGGCACCGGGGAGGCTCGATCCGTAGCTCATCAGGCCGCCCTCCGCGGTGAACTCGCGCCACTCGTAGATCGCCGGAACGGCGTCGCGCGATGCCAGCGCCACGAGCTGCACGCGCCGGCTTAAAAAGAACGGATCGGCGCCGACCACAAGCGCGCCGGCCTGCAGTTGGGCAAGGGCGGCGAAAGCGACATCGATCTCGCCTTCGCTGCTGGCCTTCAGGACCGGGAGCTGCACCCCCTTCGCGCGCGCGGCGTCCTCTACGTCGCGGATCATGGAGTCGGTATACGGATTTTTCGGGTTCACCAGCAGGGCGATCACCCTGGCCCGGGGAACCAGCTCGGATAAGAGCTGGAACCGCTTGGGCATCAGCTCGCCGGTGAAGACACTGACGCCGGTAAGGTTACCGCCCGGCCGCGCGAGACTGGCGACGAGGCCCTCGGCAACCGGGTCGCCGGACGTAAAGACGATCGGGGAGGTCGCGGTCGCGCGTTTCGCCGCCAAGGCCGAAGGGGCTCCGCCGCTGGTCACGATCACGTCAACCTGACGGCCGACCAGGTCGGCGGCCAGTGCGGGCAGCCGATCATAGTGACCCTCGGCCCAGCGGAATTCGATCGCCAGATTTGGTCCCTCGACGTAGCCGGTGTCGCTCAGCCCCTGGCGGAACGCGGCGACATACGCCGCATACGGGCCAGGCGCCGTACCGCCGAGATAGCCGATGATCACGTGCCTCGGTGGCGCAACGATCGGCGGCATCACCTCCTGCTGGGCACGGGCGGTGCGCGCCGCCCCCATCGCGCCGCCCAGCAGCAACATGAACTCGCGCCGTTTCATTCGATCACCTCGTCGGCCAGCAAGAGGAGCGGAATGCGCCGGTTCACTCGATAACCTCGTCGGCGCGGTCGAGGATCGACTGCGGCACGGGAAGCCCGAGCGCCTTGGCGGTCTTGAGGTTGATCACCAGCTCGAAAATCGTCGGCTGCTGGACCGGCAGATCGGCGGGCCTGGCGCCCTTGAGGATCTTGCCGGCGTAAATCCCGGCCTGGCGATACATGGCCGGAAAACTCGGACCGTAGCTGATCAGCCCGCCGGAAGCGGCGAACTCGCGCCGCCAATGGATCGCCGGAACGGCGTGGCGTGATTCCAGGGCCACGAGCTGTTCGCGTCGGGCGAAGAAGAACGGATCGGAGGCGATGAGAAGCGCGCCAACATGCAGTTGGAGGAGGGAGGCGAAGACGGCGTCGATCTCGCTTTCGGTAGCGGCTTTCAGGATAGGGAGCTGCACCCCTTTGGTGTGCGCCGCTTCCTCAACGTCTCTCGCGAGGCCCTCGTAAGTCGTATTGTTCGGGTTTGCGAGCAGGGCAATAACCCGGGCCTCTGGAACCAGCTCGGATAAGAGCTCAAGCCGCTTGGGCGCCAGCTCGGCGCCGATGTTGCTGAAGCCGGTGACATTGCCGCCCGGCCGGGCGAGACTGGCGACCAAGCCCTCCGCGACCGGGTCGCCGACGCTGGAGAAGACGATCGGGATCGTCGCGGTCGCAGCTTTCGCCGCGAGCGCCGAAGCGGGGCCGCCGATCGCGGCGATCAAATCGACCTTGCGGCCGACGAGATCGGCGGCCAATGCGGGCAGCCGATCATATCGGTCCTCCGCCCAGCGGTATTCGATCGCCAGATTTTGTCTCTCGATATAGCCGGTGTCGCTCAGCCCCTGTTGGACCGCGGCCACAAGCGCTGCCCACGGGCCGGGCGAACCGGCGCCGAGGTAGCCGATCACCGGCATCGCCTTCTGCTGCGCGCGCGCCGCTAGCGGCCACGCGGCCGCCGTCGCGGCAAGGCGAAACATGATATCCCGCCGGTTCACTCGATGACCTCGTCGGCGCGGGCGAGGAGGGCTTGCGGTACGCTGAGGCCGAGTTCCTTGGCGGTCTTCAGGTTGATGACCAGCTCGAAAATCGTCGGCTGCTGGACCGGCAGGTCGGCCGGCTTGGCGCCCTTGAGGATCTTTCCTGCGTAAGTGCCGACCTGGCGATAGACAGAAGTGAGGCTCGGTCCATAGCTGATCAGGCCGCCGGGAGCGACGAATTCACGCAACGGATAGATCACTGGAACGGCATAGCGCGCCGCCAGCGGCACGAACTGCTCGCGCCGGCTGGCGAAGAACGCATCGGCGCCGATGACGAGCGCGCCGGCTTGCAGTTGGGCGAGGGAGGCGAAAGCAGCGTCGATCTCGCTTTCGGCGCCGGCCTTCAGGATAGAAAGTTGCACCCCCTTCGCTCGCGCCGCTGCCTGCACGTCTTTGATGATGCGCTCAGATTGCGGGTTGGTCGGGTTTACGAGGAGGGCGATCACCCTGGCCCGGGGAACCAGCTCGGACAGCAGCTCAAGCAGTTTGGGCGTCAGGTCGATGAGGAGGACGCTGATGCCCGTGAGGTTGGCGCCCGGGCGGGCGAGACTGGCGACCAGGCCGCCCGCGACCGGGTCGTCGCCGCTGGCGAAGACGATCGGGATCGTCGAGGTTGCGTTTTTCGCTGCCAGTGTCGAAGGGGTGCCACCCCCAGTCACGATCACCTCCACCTTGCGGCCGACGAGATCGGCGGCCAAAGCGGGCAGCTGATCATAGCTTCCCTCCGCCCAACGGTATTCGATCGCCAAATTCTGTCCCTCGACATAGCCGGTTTCGCTCAGTCCCTGGCGGAACGCGGCCATAAACGGTGCAGTCGGGCCGGGCGAGGTGCCGCTGAGATAGCCGATCACCGGCATCGCCTTCTGCTGCGCGCGCACCGCGAGCGGCCAGGCGATTGCGGCGCCGCCGAGCAGGGCGATGAGGTCGCGCCGGTTCATCACCACGCGGTCCAGCCGCCGTCGACGAGGAGGGATGAGCCGGTGACGAGGCTGGCGGCGGGGGAGGCGAGGAAGACGACGGCGTTGGCGACCTCCTCGACCGTGCCGACCCGGCCCAGGGGGATGCGGCCCTCGATCCATTTCCGGGTGTCGGGGTCGTCGAGAAACGGTTTCGACAACGGCGTCATGACGAATGTCGGGGCGATCGAGACGACGCGCACGCCTTTGGGCGCCAATTCGACCGCCATCGCCTTGGTCAGGCCTTCGAGGGCGTGCTTGGTCATCACATAGACCGTGCGGTCGCGCTCCGAGCCGACATGCCCCATCTGCGACGACATGTTGACGATAACTCCCCCTGGGGCCCCGCTGCCCGCCTCGACCATCCGCCGCGCCGCCGCCTGCGCCACGACAAAGGCGGCCTTCACATTGAGCGCGATCATCCGGTCGAGCGTCGCCTCGTCGACCGCTAGAAAGGGTTGCGGGCGGTTGACCCCGGCATTGTTGACGAGGATGTCGAGGCGGGGGAGCCCGGCGATCGCGTCGCGCGCCGCGGCGCTGTCGGTCACGTCGAACGGCACGGCCCGCGCGCGGCCTCCCTGCGCCCCGATTTCCGCCGCGACCGCATCGAGTTCGGAGGGCGTGCGGCTGTTGAGCAGCAGTTCGGCCCCGGCCTGGCCAAGCGCCAGCGCGACCGCCCGGCCGATCCCCCGCCCGGCGCCGGTGACCAGCGCCACCTTGCCGTCGAGGCGGAACGCCGAATTGGAATCGTGTTTTGGCTCCATCGCGTGAAACCCATCTCCCTGGCGATGCGCGGCCTGCATAATGCTACCGGACGGCTTCCGCGACGGGAAGCGCAGCCGATCGATGGAAGACTCAGCGTGATCCGCTCCGAGCGTTATATCGCCTTTCTGCTGTCGACCCTGCCGAAGCTTGCCCGGACCCGCCTCTACCGGCCGGGGTGGCCGTTTCCGATGCGGCGGTTTGCGGTCCTCGACCGGGCGCTGCGCGTGGTGCGGCCGCTTCCCGGCATCGCGCTCGAATTCGGCGTCTATCGCGGGCGCAGCCTGCGCCATGCCGCCCGCCGGCAGCGCTCGCGAAAATTCTATGGCTTCGACAGCTTCCAGGGCCTGCCGCCCGATGGACGGCCCGACTGGCAGATCGATTTCGCCACCGCGGCCCTGCCACAAGTACCGGCGAATTGCCGGCTGATCGCCGGATGGTTTGCCGACACGATCCCCCTCTTCTTGCGCGAAGAGGATAGCGGCATCGCGTTTGTCGGCATCGATTGCGATGTCTACAGCTCGGCGCGCGAGGTGCTGTTCGGCCTCGGCGACAGATTGCGTCCGGGCACGATTTTGTATTTCGACGAGCTGATCAACTACGACACCTTTCTGTGGAACGAGATGCTCGCGCTGTTCGAGTTTTTGGACGCCACCGGTATGGGCGTCGAATGGATCGGCGCGCATTGCCGGGTACGCACGATCGCCGAGGTGTTCGCTTGTTATGACGCCGAATGGTATCCGCCATGGCAGGCCGACGTCGCCGCCGGCTATCACCGGTCCGCCGCCGCCATTCTGACCGTCGACAACGGCGATTTGGGTTTGCTGCAACGCCCGGCGGAGGCGGCGCGGATCGCCGCGCTCGCCGAAAAGTTCGACGGCTTTACCGAGCGCTATCGCGCGCTGCGAGCAGAGGCCGCTCCCGCATCTGGCTTGTAGCGTTCCGGCGCTGCGATGGCCATCATAGGCCGATGGCGCAGGGGCGAATGGCGGCATCGCAGACAGGCGCGCCGACCGAGGTTCTGGCCGGTCTCGTTCAGCGGGTGGTGTTCCATAACCCGGAGAGCGGGTTTTGCGTGCTGCGGGTGACCGCGCGCGGGCACCACGAACCCATCACGATCGTCGGTCATGCCCCCTTAATCTCGCCCGGCGAGTTCGTCCAGGCGAGCGGCGCCTGGGCCAACGACCGCACCCATGGGCCGCAGTTCCGCGCGTCGTTTTTGAAGCCCACGCCACCGACGACGCGCGGCGGGATCGAGAAATATCTCGCCTCGGGGATGCTGCGCGGCATCGGCGCGGTCTATGCCAAGAAACTGGTGCACGCCTTTGGCGACGCGGTGCTCGAGGTGATCGAGAACGAGCCCGGGCGGCTGCGTCAGGTGCCCGGGATCGGGCCCAAGCGGGCCCGCCAGATCGCCGCCGGCTGGGCCGGGCAGCGCGCGGTCCGCGAGATCATGCTGTTCCTCACCGAGCACGGGGTCGGCACCGCACGCGCGGCGCGCATCTACAAGATTTATGGCGCCGAGGCGGTGCGACTGATTTCCGAGGACCCGTACCGTCTCGCCCGCGACATCAGGGGCATCGGCTTCAAGAGCGCCGACCAGATCGCGCTGCGTCTCGGCATCGACAAGACCGCGCTGATCCGGGTGCGCGCCGGGATTTCCCATGCGTTGGCCGAGGCGCTGGCCGACGGGCATTGCGGGCTGCCGGAAGAGGAGCTGGTCGCGCTCGCAGAGACCCTGCTCGAAGTGCCCGCGGAGTTGATCGAGACTGCGCTCGCTCTCGAAATCGAGGCGGGCGCCGTCATCGCCGACACGCTCGCCGCAAGGCGCTGCGTCTTCCTCGCCGCGCTCTACCAGGCCGAGCGCGACATCGCGGCAAAGCTCAAAGTCCTCACCGCCGGAGCGCCGCCCTGGGCCGCGATCGATGCCGATAAGGCGATCCCCTGGGTCGAACAGCGCACCGGGCTGGCGCTCGCCGACAGCCAGAAGGCGGCGATCCGGGTTGCGCTCGGCGCCAAAATCGTGGTGATCACCGGCGGTCCCGGGGTCGGCAAGACGACGCTGGTCAATTCGATCCTGCAGATCCTCATGGCGAAACGCGCCCGGGTGATTCTGTGCGCGCCGACCGGCCGCGCCGCCAAGCGCCTCGGCGACAGCACCGGGATCGCGGCGCAGACGATCCATCGCCTGCTCGAAGCCGACCCGGCCGGCGGCGGGTTCCGGCGCGACGAAACCGAGCCGCTCGACTGCGACCTCCTGGTCATCGACGAGACCTCGATGGTCGATGTGCCGCTGATGCGGGCGGTGCTGCGCGCCGTGCCCGACAGCGCGGCCCTCATCCTCGTCGGCGATGTCGATCAGCTGCCCTCGGTGGGCCCCGGACAGGTGCTGGCCGACATCATCGCCTCGGGGGCGGTTCCGGTGGTGCGCCTCACCGAGGTGTTCCGCCAGGCCGCGCAGAGCCGGATCATCACCAACGCGCACCGCATCAACCGGGGCGAGATGCCCGACCTCGCGGCGAGCGATGGCGGCGACTTCTATTTTGTCGACGCCGCCGACCCGGAGGATGCAGTGAACAAACTCGTCCGGGTCGTCGCCGAGCGGATCCCCCGGCGCTTTGGCCTCGATCCGATCCGCGACATCCAGGTGCTGTCGCCGATGAACCGCGGCGGGCTCGGCGCACGCTCGCTCAATGCCGCATTGCAGCAGGCGCTGAACCCGCCCGGCGAGGTTCGCATCGAACGCTTCGGCATGGTGTTCGGTCCAGGCGACAAGGTCATGCAGGTCGAGAACGATTACGACAAGGATGTCTTCAACGGCGACCAGGGGATCGTCGCCGGCCTCGATATCGCGGCGGGCGAGCTGACCGTCGATTTCGACGGGCGCCGCGTCCTCTACAGCCAGGGCGAACTCGACGAGCTGGCGCTCGCCTATGCGACGACGATCCACAAGAGCCAGGGGTCGGAATACCCGGCCGTGGTGATCGCGCTCGCCACCCAGCACTACCCCATGCTCCAGCGCAACCTCGTCTATACCGGCGTCACCCGAGGCAAGCGCCTCGTCGTCCTCGTTGGACAGCGCCGCGCCCTGGCGATCGCGGTCGGCGGCGGCGGTTCAGCTCCCGGGGCGAGGCGCCGCTGGTCAAAGCTGCGCGAGTGGCTGGAAATGCCGAGCGCAACGCCAACTCCCACTCCCTCAACCCCTTGGCCGGGCGTTCGCATTTGAAAGCCCTCCCCCTTGATGGGGGAGGGTTGGGTGGGGGTGATCGTGCTGCTTCGCTAGTTCGGTCGGGATGCCCAGCGCCCAATTCACCCCCACCCCGGCCCTCCCCCATCGAGGGGGAGGGAGCGCGCAGGCCAAATGCGATTGCCCTGGGACCAAGCCCGGGGGAGGGGGCATATTTTCAGCGCTTCAATCCGATGTGATCATGCTCTAGCTTCTGCGGCAGGTTCGTGGCGGGAGGATGAGACATGGGCGACAAGGTTCAGATCCGCGAAGTCGGGATGCGCGACGGGTTGCAGAGCATCGCCGACATCCTGCCGACCGAGACCAAGCTCGCCTGGCTCGACGCCGAATACGCCGCCGGGGTGCGCGAGATCGAGGTTTCCTCGTTTGTACCGCCGAAACTCCTGCCGCAGCTCGCCGACGCGGAAGCGGTGGTGCGCCATGCATTGACCCTGCCGGGGCTGACCGTCTCGGCCCTCATCCCCAATTCGCGCGGCGCCGAGCGCGGGCTCGCGCTTGGGGTCCACGAGATGAATTTCGTGCTGTCGGTCAGCGAGGGCCACAATCTGTCGAACGTCCGCCGCGGCACCGGCGAGTCGGTCGAGGATTTCCGCCGCGTCGTCGCGCTATGCCGTGAGCAGGGTGGTGAGAAGCGTCCGCGGATCAATTGCGGGCTCGCCACCGCCTTCGGGTGCACGATCGAGGGCGATGTCGACGAGGACCGGGTGCGCCGCATCGCCGGCGAGGTCGCCGAGGCTGGCGCCGACGGGATCATCCTCGCCGACACGGTCGGCTACGGCCAGCCGGGCGCGATCGGGCGGGTCTTCCGCAAAATCATCGCCGATGTCGCGCCGCTGCCGGTCGCCGCCCATTTCCACGACACGCGCGGGCTTGGCCTCGCCAATGTGCTGGCCGCGTTCGAAGCCGGCTGCCGGGCGTTCGACGCCTCGCTGGGCGGACTCGGCGGCTGCCCCTACGCGCCCGGCGCCACCGGCAACATCGTCCTCGAAGACACCGTCTTCATGTTCGAGGCGATGGGCTGCGCCACCGGGATCGACCTCGAACGCCTGGCCGCGGTGCGCGCCATCGTCGCCCGCGCGCTCCCCGATGTGACGCTCTACGGCGCCATCGCCAAGGCCGGCCTGCCGCGCAACTTCCACCCGGTCGCCCGGGCGGCGTAATCCATTCTGTCATCCCGGCGAAAGCGGGGCGCAAGCCGGGATCCACGGTTCAGCATGCGAGTCTGTGGAGAAGTGGATCCCGGCCTTCGCCGGAATGACACACTCTGTAAGAGAACCATCCGCCAATGATTTCGATTGATGAAAATGGCTAAGAACACGCCGCACACCGGCGAAATCGTCCTCGTCCACAGTTCCGACCTGCATGTCGACGACGATCGCATCGCCGCGATGCACGGCGGCGACGGCACCGCCGGGCTCCGCGGCGTATTGGCGAGCGCACGGGCGTTCGGCGCCGACATCGTGCTCCTCGCTGGCGACACCTTCGACAACCACATGGTGACGGGGGCGACGATCGAGCGCGCCGGGAGGCTCCTCGCCGATGCCGGGCTGCCGGTGGTGATCCTCCCCGGCAACCACGATCCGGCGACCCCGGATTCGATCTGGCTGCGCGGCCGCTTCGGCGAGATCGGCAATGTCGCGATCTTCGGCATCACCAACGACCGCGTCCTCGCCTTTCCGGCCTGCGAGCTGGAGATCTGGGGCAATGCGCACCGTGATTACATGGACATGGTGCCGTTGCGCGACCCGCCGGGACGCACCGCGCGCTGGCACGTCGCGATGGGCCACGGCCATTACGAACCGCCCGAGACTTGGGCTAACCCGCTGCGCCCGTCCTGGCTGATCAGCGACGCGATGATCGCCGCCACGCGCGCCGATTACCTCGCGCTCGGCCACTGGGACCGCGCCGCCCAGGTCGGCTGCGGCGCCGTCCCGGCCTACTACTCGGGCTCGCCCGACTATGTCCACACGATCAACCTCGTGCGCCTGACCCCTTCCGGCGAGGTCGTCGTGACGCGCGAGGCGCTGACGCCGGACGGGGCGTAAAATCGCCCCTGGAACTCGCTGAACGCGGGTTGCCTCGCGCGGCTCGGTGAGGATATCGCATGTCGGACATGAACCGCTCATTCGCCGGATCGATGCCGGAATACTACGATCGGATCCTGGTCCCGGTGATGTTCGAGCCGTTCGCGCGGGATCTGGCTGCGCGGCTGCAAGAAATGAAATCCGGTCACGTTCTTGAACTCGCTGCCGGAACCGGAATCGTCACCCGGGCATTAGCGCAGACCTTGCGCCCGGATGTCGCGATCACTGCAACCGATCTGAACCCGGCCATGCTCGATCGGGCAAAATCTCACCCCGGGCTGGAGCGAGTCCGATGGCGAGAGGCGGACGCGCTTGCGCTGCCGTTTCCAGACCGGCTGTTCGACTGCGCTGTATGCCAGTTTGGCGTCATGTTCTTCCCCGATAAGCGGGTCGCCTTTCGCGAGGCCCTGCGTGTCTTGCGGCCTGGCGCCCGCTTCCTGTTCAGCGTCTGGGGGCATCGGGAGGGCAGCGTGTGGGAGGTGGCGACGAATGTCGTTGGCGAGTTGCTTTCCCGCGATCCGGCGTCGCTGGTCTCGCCGGCCTACAACGATGTCGCCGTGGTCCATGCTGACCTGTCGGCGGCGGGGTTCGGTTCGATCACTGACGAGGACGTAATAAAGCTGACTCATTCGAGTTCGGCTC
>DATCQF010000293.1:0-4227 GCA_036569735.1 Allostellaceae bacterium
GCGTCGCGGTGCTCGCCGATCTGTTGTCGCTGTCGACCGGGGAGCGCTATTCATTGCCGGTCGAAAGCCCGCGCGAGCGCCGCGAACGCGTGTTCGTCGTGCTCCTCGAGCAGTTGGCCGGGCTGGCGAAGAGGCGTCCGGTGCTGATGATCCTGGAGGATTTGCACTGGATCGATCCGACCTCGCAGGAATTGCTGGCCCGGCTTGTCGAGCTGGTGCCGCAGTCGCGGGTCCTGGTGCTCTTGACTGCACGGCCGGAATATTCGCCGGCCTGGCGGGACGCCCCGCATATCCGGACGATCCCGCTGTCGGGTCTGGATCGCGGCGATGCCGCGCTGCTCATCGCGGGAGTGGCAGGGGGCAGGACATTGCCGGCCGAGGTCGTCGAGCCCATCCTCGGGCGCACCGAGGGCGTCCCCTTGTTTTTGGAGGAACTGACCAAGACCATGCTCGAGAGCGGTCTGCTGCATGCCGACGCGGAACGCTACGTGCTCGCCGGGCCGTTGCCGCCGCTGGCGATCCCGACCAGCCTGGAAGCCTCGCTCTTGGCCCGCCTCGACCGGCTGGCACCGGGGATGGAGGTGGCGCAGGCCGGCGCCGCGCTTGGCCGGCAATTCTCGTATGCGCTGATCCGTTCGGTTTCGAGCCAGCCCGATGCGGCATTGCGCGGCGCTCTCGCATTGCTGGTGGATGCTCAAATCATCCAGCAGCGCGGCCTTCCGCCGGACGCCGAGTACAGGTTCAACCACGCCATGGTCCGCGACGTCGCCTACGGGATGATGATGCGCGGCACCCGGCAGAGGCTGCATGCACAAATCGTGCAGGCGCTCGAAACCGAGTTTCCGGACGCCGCGGAGATGGAGCCCGAAGTCGTGGCGATGCATTGTTCCGGAGCCGACCTGATCGACAAGGCCGTCGGCTATTGGCTGAAGGCCGGGACCCGGGCCGTCACACGATCGGCCAATCGCGAGGCGATCGACCACCTGACCAAGGGGATCGCCCTGCTGCCGCGGATCGCCGACAGTCCGGAGCGGGCGCGCACCGAATTGACGATGCAGTTGACCCTCGGCCACGCCTCGATCGCCGTCAACGGCTATTGCAACGAGGTGACCGCGCGCGCCTATGCCCGGGCCGGCGAACTGATCGAGTTCGGCGACCTCGACCAGCGGGTCGGGATCCTGTTCGGGATGTATTTCGGGCATTTGATGGGGGGCAAGCTCGACCGCGGGATCGAGCCGCTGCAAAAGCTGTTCGCGCTGGCGCAGGAGAATGGCCACACCGGCTACATTTGCCTGGCGCACCGCGTGCTCGGGGTTCTCGCTCTCTACCGCGGCGAACTCCTCGCTGCCCGCATGCATCTGGAAACCGCGGTGGAGCTTTACGATCACGAGCAGCACGCCGCACTGACCTTCCGCTTCGGCAGCCACGTCGGAATCTCGGCCCAGGCGTGGCTGTCGGTGGCTCTGTGGCTGCTTGGCCTGCCCGATACCGCGCGGCGCCTGGCCGACGACGCGGTCGCCGCCGCCAGGCGCTTTGGCCATGCCCATACGCTCGGTCACGTGTTGGGGCTGGTCACTCAAATCTATTCCGAGTCGGGGGATTTCGCGACGCTCGCGGCGATCGGCGCCGAGGGTGAAGAGTTCTGCGACCGGCATCGCCTGGGGTTCTTCGGCCCATGGCTGCGGTACATGCACCTTTGGGCCGAGGCGCATGACGCCAATCGCGGCGAGAGCATTGCCGCGATGAAGGACGCGTTGGCCCGCTATGAGGCGACCAACACAACCCTGATGCGCGCTTATTTTCGCGGCCTCCTGGTGCGCTCGCTGCTGACGGCCGGCCGGTTGGACGAGGCCGCCGCGGAAGTCGAGGTCGCGTTGCGCGATATCGCCGAGACCGGGGAGTATTGGTGGCAGCCGGAGATCCATCGCCTGCGCGCCGAATGCCTTCTTGCACAGCCGAACGCCGACAAGGGTGCGGCGGAGAGCTCGTTGCGGCGCGCCATTGCCGACGCGCGGGCGGCCGGATCGAAGATGCTCGAACTGCGCATCGCCGCAGGGTTGGCGAGGCTGCTGCGGGCCGACAACAGAGAGCATGAGGCCGAGGCGCTGCTGGCGCCGATCCTTGGCGGCTTTACCGAAGGCTTCGCGACGCCCGATGTGGTTGCGGCGCGAGAGCTTATCGCCGCGCGGCCAGCCGCCGAATAGCCGGTGGCGCAGCCCAGGGAGCGGTCGCGGAAATCCTTGTTTCGGCTGCGGCTCTGATAGAGATTAACTCAAATGTCCGACCCGGCTCTCGGGTCGGCAGCAGGGGGAAACAGCACATTCCGGCCGGATCGCACCGCCACGCAGCGGCACGCAGCCCAGATGGCCGGGGCCGGGTTGTGCTCAACGGGTCGGCGACCCGGGCGCCAACCCGCATTCTGCTTCCCGGACGCCGGAGGCGACAGCGATGCAGGCACGGAAACTGCGGCATCTGACGGAGCTCGCCAGCGCCGTCCCGGCCGACGCAACGACGCATGATTTCGCGACGGCATCGCAGGCGCTGGCCAAGCCGCCGGAACTCACGTGGCGCGACCATGCGATCATGCTGCTCCACATCGCCGCCTCGATCGAGCATGCGCTGATGGTGCAGTACCTCTTCGCCGCCTACTCCCTGGGCGGCGACCAGGTGCCGGAGGCGCACCGTCCGATGGTCGAGGGCTGGCGCAACAGCATCCTCGCCGTCGCCAAGGAAGAGATGGGGCACCTTTTGACGGTGCAGAACGTCACGCCTTGCTCGGCGGCCCGGTCAGTCTCGATCGCGAGGACTACCCGTGGGACAACCCGTTCTATCCCGCGCCGTTCACCCTCGCGCCGCTCAGCCTGGGGAGCTTGGCGATCTATGTCTTTGCCGAGATGCCGGAGGTCTGGGAACACGACAACGACGACAAGGAGGAAATCATCCGGCTGGCCCAGCAGCAGGCCCAGGCGTTCGGTGGGTCGTCCCGGCCGGCGGTCAATCGCGTCGGCATCATTTATAAGACCCTGATCCAGATCCTGGCCGACCACCGGTGCATCCCCGACGCCGCCTTTCATGCCGATTCGGTGCCGCAGGCTTCTTGGGACGAATGGGGGCGCGGCTATCATGGCGGTCCGCGCGTCGCCAATGTCAAGGTCGATGTCGTGGCGACGCGCGACGAGGCGCTCGACGCCCTGCGCAAGATCGCCAGCCAGGGCGAGTCGCCGAACGCGCCGACACGGGCGTTCGAGGGATACCCCGATGGCGAGCGTCCGCCAGCCTCGGTGCGCCTCGAACATCGCGTGCGGCGGGCGGAGGAAAAAGCCGAACCCCCCGTCCCGCGCGAAGCGCGCCAGCAAGACCGGTCGCACTTCGAGCGCTTCCTGTGGATTTATCGGGACTATGTCCGCACCACGCGTCGGAAGAAGTGGAACGCGGCGCACGAGGTCCTGGTCAACCCAGCGGCCGCGGCCCAGGCGGGATGCAACGAGATCACCGATCCCGCCTCGAAAACCTGGGCAAACCTGTTCAACCTGCGCTACCGCATGCTGCTCACCTACCTGACACATACGTTGCTGATTGCCCGGCAGGAAGAGGATGGCGAAGCGCCGAGCATCCGGGGCGCGGTCATGCACCGGGTATTCACCGAGATGTACAACCTCAAGACCGTCGCCGGAATTCTGGTCCGCCGGTCGGCCGGCGCGACCGACGGGGTGCGCGCAGGACCGCCGTTTCAGATGCCCTATACGCTTGACCTGCCGGCGACGCCGCGCAATCGCTGGCTGCTGCACAAGGACCTGATCCTCGAGGCGGGCAATCTGCGCTGCGAGCTGCTGAAGTTGCCCGGTGCGCCGTCGCGCGAGGAGGCGGGATACCTCGCGGCGATGGCCGATATCGACGGCCAGACCGGAGCGTGGCTGGACCGGCTCGTGGAGGGCGGCGGGCTGCGCCGGAGGGCGGTGGCATGACGATTCGGGAAATACGGCTGCTGCCGGCGTTTGCCATAGCCCGGGTCGGCTCCGCGCCCGCGCCGCTCGACAATTACACGCTCGAAGAGGATCCCACGCATCCGCTCGGCTATCGCCGGATCAAGGGCGCGCCGACCCTGATCGTCGACGATGCGACCGGGGAAATATCCCGCGCCACGACGCCCCAGACCGTCGAATTCAAGTCGGACGGGCGGGTGCGCCCGGTGGCGCCGTTTGTCGAAGCCTTTGCGTTGACCGAAGC
>DATCQF010000294.1:0-4903 GCA_036569735.1 Allostellaceae bacterium
GTATTCGCCGGAGAGCTTCAGCGGCACCGGTCGAGTTCGGTGCCGCTGAAGCTCTCCGGCGAATACTGGTAGGTGATCTCGGTTTCCGGCATTTTCGCGGCGAGATCGCGGATTTGCCTGGCGCCGGTCACCGCGATGTCGATGATCCCCGCCTTGTCGAGCCCGAAGACGACCCGGCGCTGCAGCTCCGAGGTCGAGTTATAGAGGTGCACGATCGCCCGCCTGGTGCCGCGGATCGCCTCGAAGGTCTTGTCGATCAATTCGGCGCGCGACTGGGTCAGCACCTGGATCGTTAAATCGTCGGGCAGCAGGTTCTCCTCGACCAGCTCGCGCACAAAGGCGAAATCGGTTTCGGATGCGGCCGGGAACCCGACCTCGATCTCCTTGAAGCCGAGCTTGACCAGCATGTCGAACATGCGGCGCTTCTTTTCCGGGCCCATCGGCTCGACGAGCGCCTGGTTGCCGTCGCGCAGATCGACCGAGCACCACACCGGCGCCTTGTCGATGGTTCGCGTCGGCCATTGCCGGTCGGGCAGGTTGATCGCGGGAAACGGGCGGTATTTGTGGATCGGCATCTCGGACATAACGGAACTCCCGGGGTCGGACCGCCGAATGGGTTTCAAAGCGCGGCGGTGGCTGCGATGGTCGGCAAAGAACAGGGGCCGGCGGGCTCAATCCCTCCGGCCGGCGCTAAGTCGCCGCGGGCAACCCGTGAGGCGCCTCGCCCAGCGAAAAACCGAAACCATCGAAGCCATGAAACTCACCTAGCGCGACAGAGGCCCCCTGGCGGGGACGAACGAGCTTGTAACCGGCGCCCTCTAGGACGCCGGGATCGTAAGTCGCAGCTCGTTGCGCGCTTTGGTCATGTCGAGGAGTCATGTAACAACGGCGGCCGGGTAAGTCAACCACCGCGTTGTTTGCCGGCCGGCAGCTAACCGGGGTGTCAGGCCATGAAGGACGCCAAGGGCATTTACCACAGCTTAACCGGACTGCGGCAAGCTCCGAGTATCCGGGGTTGCGGCGGAAGGATGGCGGCGGCATGGGCAGGATGAACCGCACGGCGCGCGGTATCGGGAGGACGGCGGCATGATCGGCTGGGCGGTGCGCCGGCTGGTGATCTGGAGCGCCTTGGGGATGCTGTTCTATGCATTTGTCGGCTATCGTCTGTTGACGCCGAACCCGACGGCACCTGTTCCCGCGGCCTCGGCACCGGCCGCGACCGCCCGGCAGGCGCAAGGCGCGGTACCGAATTCGCTGATTTATCACGCCAACAAGCAAGGCCATGTCGTGCTCGATGGCGTCGTCAACGGCGCGCCGGTGCGGTTTCTGGTCGATACCGGCGCGACGATGGTGGTCTTGACCAGACGCGACGCCGCGGCCGCCGGGATCGGCAATCTGGTCTTCAGCATGAGGACCTCGACGGCGAACGGCATCGCGCGCGCGGCACCGGTCAGGCTGCGCGACGTTCGCCTTGGCCAGCTCTCGATCGACGATGTTTCGGCGGCGGTCGTCGAAAATCTCAACATCTCGCTGCTCGGCCAGAGCTTTTTGACGCGGCTCGACGGCTACGAGATGCGCGATGGGGTGTTGACCCTCAATTACTGGTAGGCGCGGAAATACTCACGGACGGCGTCCCGCCGTGGCGGCAACCCGCCGAATGCCTCTGTCCCCGACACCGCAGCGGCCCCGCACTGGAGTTACCCCGCGGGTTTCTTGACAAGCGCGAGCGATCCGTGCCGTGTTCGCCGCGCGTTTTCCCTGTCCCGGATCTTTTGATGCACGCCTATCGCACCCATGACTGCGGCGCGCTCCGCCTTGCCGATGCCGGCATTACCGCCCGGCTGTCGGGCTGGGTGCACAGAAAGCGCGATCACGGCCAGCTGTTGTTCATCGATCTGCGCGACCATTACGGCGTGACGCAATGCGTGATCGACGTGTCGTCGCCGCTGTTCGCCGAAGTTGACGCGCTCAGGTTCGAAAGCGTCGTGTCCTTGACCGGGCGGATCGCCGCGCGCACCGCCGACACGGTCAACCCCACTCTGGCGACCGGCGAGGTTGAGCTGGTCATCGCCGAACTCGAAGTGCTGTCGCCCGCCGATCCCTTGCCGTTCCCGGTCAACAGCGACGCCGAATATCCCGAGGACATGCGGCTTGGCTACCGCTTTCTCGATCTGCGGCGCGAGCGGGTGCATAGCAACATCATGCTGCGCAGCCATGTCATCAGCTCGATCCGCCGGCGCATGCTGGCGCAGGGCTTCACCGAGTTCCAGACCCCGATCCTGACCGCCGGCTCGCCCGAGGGCGCGCGCGACTACCTGGTGCCGAGCCGCTTGCACCCCGGGACGTTCTACGCGCTGCCGCAGGCGCCGCAGCAGTTCAAGCAATTATTGATGGTCGCCGGGTTCGACCGCTATTTCCAGATCGCCCCGTGTTTTCGCGACGAGGCCGCCCGGGCCGACCGTTCGCCCGGCGAGTTCTACCAGCTCGATTTCGAGATGTCGTTCGTGACCCAGGAGGATGTCTTCGCCGCGATCGAGCCGGTGCTGCACGGCGTCTTCGAGGAATTCGGGGAAGGCCGCGCGGTGACGCCGGCGCCCTTCCCGCGCATCACCTTTGCCGATGCCGCGCTCAAATACGGCACCGACAAGCCCGATCTGCGGATCCCCATCGAGATGCTGGACGTCACCGAGACGTTCCGCGGCTCGGGCTTCCGGGTATTCGCCGGCATGATCGAGGCCGATGCCCAGGTCCGGGTGCGTGCGATCCCGGCGCCCGGCGGCGGCAACCGCGCCTTTTGCGACCGGATGAACTCGTGGGCGCAGGGCGAAGGCCAGCCCGGGCTCGGCTACATCTTTTTCCGCGACGGCGAGGGCGCGGGGCCGGTGGCGCGCAACCTCGGGCCGGAGCGGACAGAAGCGCTGCGCGCCGAACTCGGCCTCGGGGACGGCGACGCGGTGTTCTTCGTCGGCGGCGTGCCGGCGGTCTTTGCGCCATTCGCCAGCGCCGCGCGGGTCAAGATCGGGCGTGATTTGGGCCTCGTCGAGGAGGGCGCCTTCCGGTTCTGCTGGATCGTCGATTTCCCGATGTACGAGAGGAACGAGGAAACCGGGCAGATCGAGTTCAGCCACAACCCGTTCTCGATGCCCCAAGGTGGCCTCGATGCGCTCGAAACCCGGGACCCGCTGACGATCAACGCCTACCAGTACGACATCGTGTGCAACGGCATCGAATTGAGCTCGGGCGCCATCCGCAACCACCGCCCGGACATCATGTACAAGGCCTTTGAGATCGCCGGCTATTCGGCGGCCGAGGTCGAGGAACGCTTCGGCGGCATGCTGAAGGCGTTCCGCTATGGCGCGCCGCCGCATGGCGGATCGGCCCCGGGCATCGACCGCATCGTCATGCTGTTGGCCGACACCCCCAACATCCGCGAGATCGTCGCCTTCCCGATGAACCAGCAGGCGCAGGACCTGCTGATGCAGGCGCCCGCCCCGGTGCCGCCCGAGCGATTGAAGGAACTCCACATCCGCCTCGACCTGCCGCCCGCCAAGCCGCGCTAGCGGGTTCTCGGGCGATCCCGACCCATGGACCTCGACCCTCTCCTCCTCTCGCGGCTGCAATTCGCCTGGGTCATCGCCTGGCATATCCTGTTGCCGGCATTCACCGTCGGGCTGGCTTCCTATATCGCGGTGCTCGAGGGGCTCCATCTGGCGACGGGGCGCGCGGTCTATCTCCGGCTCTCCAATTTCTGGATCAGGATATTCGCCGTGTCGTTCGGCATGGGCGTCGTGTCCGGGGTGGTGATGCCGTTCCAGTTCGGCACCAACTGGAGCCGCTTCTCCGATGCGACGGCCGATGTCCTGGCGCCGCTCCTCGCCTATGAGGGGCTGACCGCGTTCTTTCTCGAAGCGGCGTTTCTCGGAATCCTGTTGTTCGGGCGCCAGCTGGTGCCGCGCTGGACGCATTTCGGCGCGGCGTTGATGGTGGCCGGCGGGACCCTCTTTTCGTCGTTCTGGATTCTCTCCACCAACAGCTGGATGCAGACCCCGGCGGGTTACCGGATGGTCGACGGCCGGTTCCTGCCGGAAGACTGGCTGCTGATCGTCTTCAACCCGTCCTTCCCCTATCGTCTCCTCCATACCGTCGTCGCGTTCTATGTGACGACCGGGTTTGTGGTGCTCGGAATCGGCGCCTATCACCTGCGCCGCGGCCGCTTTGTCGAGGAAGGCCGGCGCATGGTGTCGATGACGCTGTGGCTGCTCACTTTCCTCGTACCGCTGCAGGTCTTTCTCGGCGACCGGCACGGCCTCAACACGCTCCAATACCAGCCGGCGAAACTGGCGGCGATCGAGGCGCATTGGGAGACCGGGAGCCGGATGCCGCTGACCCTCTTCGCCCTGCCCGACCAGGCCGCGGCGGCCAGCCGCCACGCCATCGACATCCCGGATCTCGGCAGCCTCATCCTGACCCATGACCCGAACGGCACGGTGCGCGGCCTAAAGGAATTTCCGCCCGATCAGTGGCCGCCGGTCGCGATCACCTTCTTTGCCTTCCGCATCATGGTCGGGATCGGCCTCCTGATGCTGACCCTCATCGCCCTGAGCTGGTGGCTGCGGGCGCGCCGGCGCCTGTTCGATTCCGGCTGGTTCCTTGGCTGCTGCGAGATCGCCGCCCCCTTTGGTTTCCTCGCGGTCCTCGCGGGGTGGACCACCACCGAGGTCGGGCGCCAGCCGTGGACCGTCTACGGGCTGATGCGCACCGCCGAATCGGTGTCGCCCTCGTTGACCGGGAGCGATGTCTTGATCTCTCTCTTGGGCTACGGCGCGGTCCCCGGCGGGAGTGGCGCTGATGGCGCGGATCGTCCGCCGCGGCCCGGGCGAGGCCTCGGCCGAGCCCGCGGCGG
>DATCQF010000295.1:0-1857 GCA_036569735.1 Allostellaceae bacterium
AGAGCGGCGGCAGGCACCCTCACCTTCCCATCGCTGCGCGACGTGTCCCTCCCTCTCCCGCGGTGCAGGAGAGGGTTTTATCACACCCGAAAGCCTTCACTTCATGGCGCCGGCGCGCCACACTCGCATGGCCACTTTCCATCGGGGCCGAAATTGTCACATCAGGTCGATCCGGTCATCGTCTCGGTGATCCAGCACCGCCTTCTTGCGATCGTCGAGGAGATGGGCGAGGCGATGCTGCGCACCTCGTACTCGCAGATCCTCAATTCGAGCCGCGATTTCTCGACCGCAATCTGCGACCTCGACGGGCGGCTGATCGCCCAGGCCGAGCATGTGCCGATCCATGTCGGCGCGCTGCCCTTTGCGGCCCGGGCGATGACCGAGTTTTTCGCCGGCGACATCCACAAGGGCGACGTTTTTCTGCTCAACGACCCCTATCACGGTGGCAACCACCTGC
Source organism: Allostellaceae bacterium (assembly GCA_036569735.1). Taxonomy (GTDB): domain Bacteria; phylum Pseudomonadota; class Alphaproteobacteria; order ATCC43930; family CGMCC-115725; genus DATARH01. The sequence goes on from DATCQF010000295.1 coordinate 458, forward strand.
CCGATCTCACCGCCTTCGTGCCGGTGTTCGAAGGGGAAAACCCGCGCTTCTGGTCGATCAACCGGGCCCATCAGAGCGACATCGGCGGGGCGACGCACGGCGCCTACAACGCGGCGGCGACCGACATCTGGCAGGAAGGCATCCGCATCACGCCGCTGAAACTCTACGACCGCGGCGAAGTGCGCCGCGACGTCCTCCAGATGATCGCGACCAATGTGCGCCACCCGCGCGATTTCCAGGGCGACCTCGCGGCGATGATCGGCTCGGCGCACGCCGGCGAGCGGCGCTTTCTGGCGCTCGTCGGCGAATTCGGCTGGGAGACGACGCATGCGGCGATCGAGGCGGTGCTCGACGGCGCTGAGCGCCAGACCCGTGCGGTCATCGCCGAGTGGCCGAACGGAGTCTACCAGGGCGAAGCCCTGCTTGATGACGACGGGCGCGGCAACGACGACATCCACATCCGCGCCACCGTCACCAAATCGGGCAGCGATCTCACGATCGACCTGTCGGATTCGCACGACGAGGTCCAGAGCTTCATCAATTCGTCCTACCCCAACATGTATTCCTCGGTGGTGGTCGCGCTCTCCTATCTGATCGACCCGCACACCCCGAAAAACGACGGCGCCTTCCGCCCGCTCACGGTCATCGCCCGGCCCGGCACCGTGGTATGGGCCAATGAGGGGGCGCCGGTGACCCTGGCGACCAACCATTGCGGCCAGGAGATCATCGAGGCGATCGTGAAGGCGCTGGCGCCGGCCTGCCCGGAGCGCGCGATGGCCGGGTGGGGGCGCCGTTTCCGCATCGCCATCCAGGGCCGCGACCCGCGCGGCGCTGTCCCCGGCGCCAATCTTCCGGGGGGGAAGCCCTTCATCTGGCATTTCTTCCAGGCCCGGCCGGGCGGCGGCGCCTCGGTGGCGGGCGACGGCTGGCCCGGTGGCGGCGAGTGGCAGGCCGCCGGCGGGATCAAGTTCGGCAGCCTCGAAGTGACCGAGGTGCGCTTTCCGCTGTTCTTCCGCAGCCACGAGTTCCGCCCCGATTCAGGCGGCGCCGGCGAGCATCGCGGCGGCCCCGGCGGCATCGTCGAGATGGTGGTGGAGACCGCCGAGCCGGCAATCGGCAACACCGCCGGGGACGGCGTGCGCCACGGCGCCTGCGGCATCCTCGGCGGCGCCGACGGCGCGCCGCACCGCTACATGCTCTATTCCGAAGGCCGCGAACCGCGCGTGATAAAGACCAAGGAGGTCGGCCTCGTGATTCGCCCGGGCGACCGGCTGGTGCTCGAGTCCGGAGGAGGCGGCGGCTGGGGCAACCCGGCGCGGCGCGACGCGGAAGCGGTGACGGGTGACATTGAGAACGGTTTTGTGACTACAGCCGGCGACGGCGCTAACAAGCCCCTCTCC
>DATCQF010000296.1:0-5363 GCA_036569735.1 Allostellaceae bacterium
GCCCTACGGCATCATGATCCTCTTATTGTTTCTGTTCATCCTCCCCTCGATCGGCAACCAGGCGGGGGTGGACCTCAACATCCTCGGGCATGTGATCGCCGGCCCGACCGCCGCGCTGATCGGGTTCGTGCTCTGGGTGACGGGGCAGGGCGGGTGAGCTTCGCGGACGATCATCGCGCCGGGGATCGCCCCGGGGATCGCGCCGGGGATCGCGCGCGTCTCGGCGAGGAGCCGGCGCTGGTCCTCGATCTCGACGGTTATGAAGGGCCGATCGATCTCCTCTTGGCGTCGGCGCGCGAGCAGAAGGTCGATCTCGCCAAGCTGTCGATCCTGGCGCTGGCCGACCAGTATCTCGCCTTCATCGCTGCGCAGCGCCACCTGCGCCTGGAGATCGCCGCCGATTACCTGGTGATGGCGGCGTGGCTGGCCTACCTGAAGTCCCGCCTCTTGTTGCCGGAGCCGCCGGGCGAGGATGAGGGCCCCAGCGCCGAGGAGCTGGCCGCCTCGCTCGGCCACCGCCTGCGCCTCCTCGCCGCGATGCAGCGCGCCGGCGCCGCCTTGATGTCCGGTCCGCAGCTCGGCCGCGATGTCTTTGCGCGCGGCATGCCGGAGGGGCTCCCGAGGGTAGACCGGCCGGTCTACGAACTCACCCTCTACGAGCTCCTCTCCACCTATGGCGAGGGCCACCGGCGCAGCCACGCGCGGGTGCTGACAATCGAGCTTCCGACATTTCATTCGCTCGACGAGGCGCTGCATCACCTCGCCCGGTTCGTCGGGCATGTTCCGGAATGGCGCGACCTCCTGGCGTTTCTGCCGGAGGAATTGCGCGGCGCGTTGTATCGCCGCTCGGCGCTGGCCGCGACCTTTGCCGCGACCTTGGAGCTGACCCGCGCGGGACGGGTCGAGCTGCGCCAGGATCGCGCGTTCGGGCCGATCTATCTGCGCAGCACGGCAGCGCGCCGGGGCGATGCCGGATGAGCGACCAGCAGGATCAGCTGAGATTGCTCGAGGCGCTGCTGTTCGCCGCGCCCGAGCCGCTCGCCGAGGACGATCTGGCGCGGCGGCTGGGCGATGCGGCGGATGTCGCGGCGCTGTTGCGCGAGCTTGCCGCGTTCTATGCCGGCCGCGGAGTGAACCTGGTTCGCCTCGCCGGCGGCTGGACCTTCCGCACCGCGCCCGATCTGGCCGGGCAGCTCAGGAGCGAGCGGTTCGTCGCACGCAAGCTGTCGCGCGCCGCGGTCGAGACCTTGGCGATCGTCGCCTACCACCAGCCGGTCACCCGCGCCGAAATCGAGGCGATCCGCGGAGTCGCGCTGGCGCGCGGGACCCTCGACCGGCTGATGGAGGCGGGCTGGGTGCGGCCGAGGGGAAGGCGCGACAGCCCTGGCCGTCCGCTCAATTGGGCGACGACCCCGGATTTTCTGGCGCATTTCGGGCTCGACACCTTGAATGAGCTGCCCGGGATCGATGAATTGCGGGCGGCGGGGCTGCTCGACATCGGGCCGGCGGTGCTGGGCGATGCTGCCGAGCCTCTTGCGAATGAGGCGGAGCCCGAGGCGGAGGAGGCCGAATACGAGGATTGAGCGCCGCACGGCGCCGTGGGAAATCCCCCGCGATTGCCGCTGCCGCGCCTTTCTGAGATAAATCGCGCACCGTGCAAAGCCATCCGATGGTGTTTTCCCATTACCGAAGCGCGGGCGTGAGCGTCGCGCCGCCCATCGCGCCACCCTGGGGCCAATCTTGCGATGCTGTTTGATATCGGCTGGCCGGAGCTGCTGCTGATCGGGGTCGTCGCGCTCGTCGTGATCGGGCCGAAGGATTTGCCGCGGGCCTTGCGCACGGCGGGCTTCTGGGTGCGCAAGGCACGCACGCTGTCGCGCGAGTTCCAGAGCAGCATCGACCAGATGATCCGCGAGGCCGAACTGGACGAAGTACGCCAGGAGCTGAAGAAGGCGACCGAGTTCGATCTCGAAAAGGAGATCAAACAGACCGTCGACCCGACCGGCGAGCTCGCCCAAAGCATCAAGCCGCCGGAGCTGCCCGACTATTTCGTCGAGGCGGAGGGACCCGATCCCGCCCCGGCGGTAGCCGAGCGGCAGCTATCCGCCCCCGCGGAAACCGCCGAAACCGCCGCACCCGAACCGGCGGCGTCCGCAGAAGGCACGCCCGAGCCGGCGAATTCCGCCGAGGACACGCCGCCGGGTGCGGCCGAGCATTCGATCGGGGCGCCGGCAGCGGGCCCCGAGCATGAGGCCGCGCCTGCGCCAGCGCCCAAGCCGTAACGGTTGAAGATGGCCGAGGACGACAAAGAGGACGAGCTCGAATCTGGCCGGATGCCGCTGCTCGATCACCTGATCGAGCTGCGCAACCGGCTGATGTGGTCGATTGGCGCGATCATGATCGCCTTTCTGATTTGCTATCAGTTCAAGGCGGACATCTACCGCTTTCTGGCGCACCCGCTGGCCGACATCTATGCCGGCGAGCCCGGGCGCAAGATGATCTTTACCGGGCTGACCGAGGCTTTTTTCACCTACCTCAAGGTGTCGCTGTGGGCGGCAATCTGCCTGTCCTTTCCGGTGATCGCCATCCAGCTGTGGAAATTCGTTGCGCCGGGGCTCTACAAGACCGAGCGGCGCGCGTTTCTGCCGTATCTGGCGGCGACCCCGGTATTGTTCATCATGGGCGGATCACTCGCCTATTTCGTCGTAATACCGATGGCGTTCCGGTTCTTTCTGAGCTTTGAGACACCGGGGGGCGACGGTGTGCTGCCGATCGTCTCGGAACCCAAGGTCAACGAATATTTGTCCTTGGTGATGACCCTGTTGCTGGCCTTCGGCATCGCGTTCCAGCTGCCGGTGCTGCTGACCCTGATGGCGCGGGTCGGGCTGGTTACGTCTGCCGGGCTCGCCTCGAAACGGCGCTATGCGATCGTCGGCATGTTCGCCGTCGCGGCCGTCTTGACCCCGCCCGACATCATCAGCCAGACCTGTCTCGCCGTGCCTCTGATCATCCTGTACGAGGTCTCGATCTACTCGTGCCGCATGGTCGAGAAGGCGCGCGCCAAGCGCGAGGCCGAGGAAGAGGCGGGGCTGGGCGGCGGCGACACACCCGCCGCGGGAGCGTGAGGTAATGCACGACATACGATGGGTCCGGGAGAACCCGGAGGAATTCGACCGCGGCCTCGCCCGGCGTGGGTTGCCGCCGAGTGGTGCCGAGGTGCTGGCGCTCGATAAGGAATGGCGGGCGGCCGAGACCCGAGTGCAGGAGGGACAGGCGGTGCGCAATCAGATCTCGAAGGAGATCGCGATTCTGCTCAAAGGTGTAGAGGCCAGGGCCGAAGCAGGCTCAGATCGTGTCGCGGCACTACAGACCGTGAGCTCTAAGGCTAGGGATCTCCAGACCGAGGCAGCCACCGAAGCTGCGCAGCTTCGCAAGAAGATCGACGATCTCCTGGCGAGCCTGCCGAACCTGCCGGCGTCGGAGGTGCCCGACGGCCCGGACGAGAGCGCCAACAAGGAGGTGCGCCGCCATGGCGTGCCGCCGCGGTTCAATTTCCCGCCGCAGCCGCACGAGGCGATCGGCGACAAGCTCGGGCTGATGGATTTTACCCGCGCCGCAAAGCTGTCGGGGTCGCGCTTTGTCGTGCTGAAGGGCGCGCTGGCCCGCCTCGAGCGGGCGCTGGGACAATTCATGCTCGACCTGCACACCGGCGAATTCGGCTACGAGGAGATTTCGCCCCCGTTGCTGGTGCGCGACGATGCTGTGTTCGGCACGAGCCAGCTGCCGAAATTCGCCGAAGACCTGTTCCAGACCCGGGAAGGATATTGGCTGATTCCAACTTCCGAAGTGCCGCTTGCCAATCTCTACGCTGGCGAGATCCTCGACGATGCCGCGCTGCCGCAGCGCCTTACCGCCTGGACACCGTGCTTCCGCTCCGAGGCTGGCGCGGCGGGCAAGGACACTCGCGGCATGATCCGGCAACACCAGTTCGAGAAGGTCGAGCTGATCTCGATCACCCGGCCCGAGGATTCCGAGGCCGAGCACGAGCGCATGACCCAATGCGCCGAGGAAGTGCTGAAGCGGCTCGGCCTCGCCTACCGGGTCATGCTGCTGTCGACCGGCGACATGGGGTTCGCCTCACGCAAAACCTACGATCTCGAAGTCTGGCTGCCGGGCCAGAACGCCTATCGGGAGATTTCCAGCTGCTCGAATTGTGGGCCCTTCCAGGCGCAGCGGATGAAGACCCGCTATCGCCCGGCAGACGGCAAGGGGACCCAGCCGGTCCATACCCTCAACGGCTCGGCCCTCGCGGTCGGCCGCACGCTGATCGCGATCCTGGAGAACTTCCAGCAGCACGACGGCACGGTCAGGGTCCCCGAGGTATTGCAGCCCTATATGGGTGGGCAGATGGTGATCGCGCCTGATGGCTGACGGGCACCTTGACCCCACCCGATGCCGGATCCTGATCTCCAACGATGACGGCATCGAATCGCCCGGCATCAAGGTCCTGGAGAAGATCGCCGGCGATCTGTCGGACGATGTCTGGGTCGTGGCGCCCGAGCAGGAACAGAGCGGCGCCAGCCATTCGTTGACGACGCGCCGCCCGTTGCGCATGCGCGAGGTGGCGCCGCGGCGCTTCAGCGTCGACGGCACCCCGACCGATTGCGTCCTCGTCGCGGTCAAGCGGCTGCTGCGCGACCGCCCGCCCGATCTCGTCCTCTCCGGGATCAACGCCGGCAGCAATGTCGGCGAGGATTTGACCTATTCGGGCACTGTCGCGGCGGCGATGGAAGCGACGCTGCTCGGCATCCCGGCGATGGCGCTGAGCCAGGAATACCGCGATGGCCATCGCCTCCATTGGGAAACCGGCGAAGCCGTCGCGCCCGAGGTGATCCGGCGCCTCTTGGGCCAGCCGTGGCCCGACAGCACGCTCTACAACATCAATTTCCCCGCCGTGGCGCCGGCGCGGGTCAAGGGGTTCGCCGTCGCCAGCCAGGGCAAGCGCGCGATCGCCGACAATCTGACCGAGGGCGTCGATCCGCGCGGCCGGCCGTATTACTGGATCGGCCCGGTGCGCGACGGCGGCGCGGTCGAGCCCGGCACCGATGTCGCCGCGATCGGCGACAACAAGGTCTCGATCACCCCGATCCACCTCGACCTGACCAACGTGCCGGTCCTCGCCGCGTTGCGGAAGGTTTTCGAATAGCCCGGATCCCCGATTCGGCCATCGGGCTGAAGAAAAACGGAAATTCCGCCGGTCAAATGCGAACCGCTCCGATCGTCGTCTGCGCTTTCGCGAGGTGAACGCCGGGACCCATTTGGCCCGTGTATGCGGGGCTTTACTCGGCTTAGTTCAACCTGAT
>DATCQF010000297.1:0-11636 GCA_036569735.1 Allostellaceae bacterium
CCTTGAAGCGCCGCGCCGAGCTCGCGCGGCTGATCGCCGAGGCGGAAGCCCCATGGCTTGCCGCCGAGACCGCGATCGAACAGCTGGGGTAGCGCGAGGCCGGGCGCCGCCCCCTCCCCGCCGGCGCGCGGCCAATGGCCGCAACGCCGACCGCGGGGCGCTGTTTGACAGCGCCGGCGCCGCCAGTTTATCCAATATTAACGATAGAATGTTTTTATCGGGACGCTCTACGAGCTTACGCTCAAAGCCGTTCGTCGCCCCACCACGAATAGGCCGCGCTCATGGCTGAGACACCCGCGATCAGCGACCGCAACCTGGAGGCGGCGACAAATATATCGCTGAAGCGCGAGCCGGCCTGCTTTGCCTTTCTGTCGGCCCGCTCGGTGGCGCCGCCGATGCCGATCGATTCGATCAATCTCGACCTTGCCTCGGCGGATTATTTCAATGGCCGCGCCTCGTTGTGGACCACGCTCGAAATGCGCTCGTCGGTCAACAACGATCGGGCGACGGCGATCCTCGGGTTTGACGAGAGCTTTCTGCGCCCGTTCGCCCGCGCGCTGGTCGAGGCCTCGACGACGCGCGCCGCCTATCGCATGACCATTCTCGGCGAGACCGGCGACAGCGAGCGTTGCCGGGTTGTCGAATACGTCACCGGCCCCGGCAAACCATTGAAGGAACTGGTGCTGCAACCGTTCGACAACGTCGTTCTGATCACCGCGACGACCCCGACGGACGGCGAGGAGACGCTGTTCCAGCTGCCGCGCACCGACACCTTTCTGCGCGCCTTCGCCAAGATGTCCTACACCGCCGACCAGGCATTGCACGATCTCCTCGAGGAGATGGAACGCGTCGCCCGCCGGCATAACGCGCGGCCGGTCGACGCGCCGGAATAGGCGATTATCCGCCCTCGTCTTCCTCCATCGCTGACAAGAGTTCCCCTTGGCCGGGCCTGTCCCGGCCATCCATGTCTTGAAACCGGCATCGCCGGAGCGAAAAAAAACGTGGGTGGCCGGGACAAGCCCGGCCAAGGGGTTCTCCCCCTTTACTAGGGGCGCGCCGGCCACACCGGTTCGTTGTAGCCGAGCGGCACCGAGGGGCGCGCCCAACGGGTCGGCGTCTCGGACATTTGCACGACCGGCTTCAGGTGGGTGAGGCGCCCGGCCGGGGTGTCGCTCGCGGTCGACCAGCGTGCCAGTTCCGCCGGCGTGAACTCCTTCGCCACGTCCTTGAGCTCAGCCACCGGCACCTCGCCGCGGCCGACCAGCCAGTGCCCGGTCTGCGCCAGCGAGATGCGCACCAGCCAGCTGCCGCCCTCGCGCGCGCGGCGCCCCAGCGCCACCATCGCGCCGTACGCCATCAGATACCCGGTCAGGTAGTCGATCGCCGAGACCGGATAGAATTGCGGGCCGGGCTCCGCGCCGGGGAACACTTCGCCCTGGCGCGTGGTGATGCCGCTGACATTCTGCACCACCGTGTCGAAGCCGCGGCGCGACGCCCATGGCCCCTTATGGCTGAACGCGCACAAGGAGACATAGACGAGGCCGGGCCGCAGCTTGATCAGCTCCTCGGGCGACAGGCCGCGGCCGCCCAGCGTCCCCGGCCGGTAGCCCTGGCTGAACACGTCGGTCTCGCGCACCAGCCCCTTCAAGGTGGCGACGTCCTTGGCCTCGCGCAGATCGAGATGGGCCGACAATTTGCCGTGCCCGGTGTCGAATTCCTGGTAGCCGATGTTCGGCAGATGCGCCCCGGTGATCTTGAGGACGTCGGCGCCGTGCTCGGCGAGGGTGCGGGCGCAGGTCGGGCCGGCGAGCACCCGCGTCAGATCGAGCACCCGCACACCCGACAGCGGCCGGTCGCCGTCGGGGAGCTTTTCCACCGGCGCGTCGCCGATCTTGATTATTTCCATGACCGGCAGCGAGGCGATCGCCTGGCCCTGCGGGTGCTGGGCCCACTCTGCCATGCTGCGCACCATGCCGCCGGCCCCCTTGGCGGCGATGATCGCCTCCTCCAATTCGAGCGCGTCCCATTTGGCGACCGCTTTCCTGACTTCCTCGCGGTCTTCGGCGCAGCCGAGGACGCTGAGGGCGGCGGCGCGGTGGTTCGGGAAATTGGCGTGGATGTAGCTCCACCTTCCGTTCTTGGCCGGGTACATCCCCATCACCGGGTTGCGCTCGCGCGACACATCGGTCTTTTCCATCTTCAGATAGTGGCCGCTGCGCAGGGACGCGGTCGCCTGGCGCAGATCGACCGCAACCTCCTGGCGCCGGCCGCCGCGCAACTCCCACAGATCGGCCGCAGCGAGCCCGGTCGCGGCGAGCGCGGCGGCGCTGGTTTCGCCGATCCGGAACGGGGTCGGCAGCACCGGGTCGGCGCCGCCGGTGATCTCGACCGAACGGGCGCGCTCCTCGGGCCAGCCGGCGACCGGCATAATCGAGCGCAATGCGTCGTGAGCAGCCATCGTCGGGACTCCCTCGTCAGATGCGCCGCGCGCCGGATCAGGCCCCAGTGCGCTTGATCAGGCGCGGCGCGATCCGCAATGATGCCGCGGAACGAGAGCGGAGGGAATGCCGATGAGCCGCATCATGACGATCGTCGACTATGAGGTGAAGCCGCAGCACCGCGACGCCTTCATCGAAATCGCCAAGGGGCACGCGGCGCGCTCGCGCGCCCAGGACGGCTGCCAGCAATTCGATGTGCTGCTGGCCAACGAAGAGCCAAACCGAATCCTCTTTATCGAGGCCTGGCGCGACCAGGCCGCGCTTGACGCGCATCGCGACAGCCCGATGATGGCGCAGGCTCCCGGGACTCATCAGGATTGGGTGGTCAGCCGGAAGGTTACCCGCTGCACCGCCGATTGAGGCTTATCGGGGCATTCGCGGCAGGATGTCGCAGCCCGGCAAGCGGCCCGGAAACCGAATCGGGGTGCCCGGCGGGCCCGGGGATGGTATCGTAGTCTTCGTCTATAATAGACTTATATCACTTTGGCCCGCCCCAGGGAGGCGCACGGCATGAGGAAGGGTGCGGTTGCCGCAGTCGCGGCGCTCGCGGTAGTCGGCGCGGCAGTTCTGCCGTGGGTGACCCGATCGTCCGGCTTGGCCGGGCCAGCCGCCGCGGCCGAGCCGCCGCGTCCCGCCGCCCCCGGGGTCCCGGTCACGGCGGGGACCGTCGAAGTCGCCGATGTGCCGGTGTTTCTCAACGCGATCGGCGCGGTCCAGGCGTACAACATGGTCACGATCAAGAGCCGGGTCGACGGCCAGATCGTCAAGGTCGCGTTCACCGAGGGCCAGGACGTCAAGGCCGGCGCGCCGCTCTTGCAGATCGATCCGCGCCCGTTCCAGGCCAGCCTCGAACAGGCGCAGGCGGCCAAGCAGAAGGACGAGGCGCAGCTGGCCAGCGCCCAGGCCGACCTCACGCGCTCCGGGGCGCTCGTCGGCTCGGGCTACCGGGCGGTGCAGACCTTCGACCAGCAAAAGGCGCTGGTGGCCCAGTTGCAGGCCGCGATCAGGGGCGACGAGGCGCAGATCAACACCGCGCAGCTCAACCTCGGCTACGCCGACATCCGCTCGCCGATCGACGGCCGGCTCGGCGCCCGGCTCGTCGATGCCGGCAACATGGTGCGGGCGACCGATGCCGCCGGGCTCGTCACGATCACCCAGGTGAAACCGATCTTTGTCAGCTTTACGCTGGCGCAGGACAATATCGACCAGATCCGGGAGCACCAGGCGACGGCGCCGCTGGTGGTCCAGGCCTATAGCGGCGACAACAAGACGCTGCTCGGCGAGGGCAAGCTCACCCTGATCGACAACGTGATCGACCAGACGACGGGCACGATCCGCCTCAAGGCGACCTTTGCCAACGACGACGAGAAGCTGTGGCCCGGCCGGTTCGTTAACGCGAAGGTGGTCCTGACGGTGCGCAAAGGGGTGCCCACGGTGCCCGCGCAGACCGTGCAGGACGGGCCGACCGGCAACTACGCCTATGTCATCAAGGAGGACGACACGGTCGAGCGCCGCGACGTCGCGGTGGCCGTGGTGCAGGACGGCATCGCCGTCATCACCAAGGGACTATCGCCCGGCGAGAAGGTGGTCGTCGAGGGGCAATATCGATTGACCAAGGGAGCCCGGGTGCGGGTCTCCGCACCAGCCCCGGGAGCCGCCGGATGAGCCCGGCTTGCGCTCCGGGCCCGGGTTTCACTCGAGCCAGCCGCGCCGCGCGGCATTTTCAAGGCAATCGCCGATGAGCATCTCCGAACCTTTCATCCGGCGGCCGATCGCCACCTCGCTCCTCATGCTCGGGGTGCTGGTGTTCGGGATCGGCTCCTATAATCTGTTGCCGGTCGCGGCGTTGCCGAGGGTCGATTTCCCGACCGTCGTGGTGACCACCAATTATCCGGGAGCCAGCCCGGAAACCATGGCTTCGGCGATCGCGACCCCGCTCGAACAACAGTTTGCCGCGCTTCCCAGCCTGACCGAGATGAGCTCGACCAGCGGTGTGGGCACGACGATGATCACGCTGCAATTCGACCTCGAACGCAGCATCGACGCCGCCGCGCAGGATGTGCAGCAGGCGATCAACGCCGCCACCGGGCTGTTGCCAAAAGACCTGCCGAGCCCGCCAACCTACCGCAAGACCAACCCGGCCGATCGCCCGGTCCTGATCTATGCGATCCATTCCGACGCGCTGCCGGTCTACCGGATCGACGATTACGCCTACACGATCATCGCGCAGAAGCTGGCGACGGTGAAGGGCGTCGCCGAATCCCGCATCTTCGGCCAGAAGCCCTATGCCGTGCATGTCCAGGTCAACCCCGGCGAATTGGCGGCGCGCGGGATCGGCCTGGAAGATCTGCGCTCCGCGCTGACCTTGGCGACCGTCAACCGGCCAAAGGGCAATCTCGCAAGCGCGCACCAGACGGTCACGCTCGATACCAACGACCAGATCTTCGACGCCGCGGGTTTTCGCAAGGTCATCGTCGCCTATAAAAACGGCGCGCCGATCAGGCTCGGAGACATCGCCGAAGTCATCGACGGGGTGCAGAACGCGCGCGCCGGCGCCTGGTTCGAGCGCAAGCCGGCCGAGGGCCTGGCGGTCCAGCGCGAGGCCGGGGCCAACACGAACCAGGTCGTCGACACGATCAGGGGCGCACCCTACGAGCCCGGTCTTGTAAAGCGCTACCTGTGCTCGCTGGACCTCCTACCCGCCATATTGCTGAATTGCGCGCCGCCGCCACCCGGGCTTCTCGAAAAGCTCCAGGAATCGATCCCGCCCTCGGTGCAGGTCGACCTGGTCTCCGACCGCTCGATCGTGATCCGCGCCGCGGTGCATGACGTGCAGTTCACGATGATGCTGACGATCGGCCTGGTGATCCTCGTCATTTTCATCTTTCTGCGCACGTTATGGGCGACGGTGATCCCGAGCCTGGCGGTGCCGCTGTCATTGCTCGCGACCTTTGCCGTCATGTACGCGGTCGGCTACAGCCTCGACAACATCTCGCTGATGGCGCTGACGATCTCGGTCGGCTTCATCGTCGATGACGCGATCGTCATGATCGAGAACATCGTGCGCTATCTCGAACAGGGCGACCGCCCGTTCGAGGCAGCGCTCAAGGGCGCCGGGCAGATCGGCTTTACGATCATCTCGATCACCTTTTCGCTGATCGCCGTATTCATCCCGCTGTTGTTCATGGGGGGGATTGTCGGCCGGCTGTTTCGCGAGTTCGCCGTGACCGTTTCGGTCGCGGTGGTCGCCTCGGCCTTCATTTCACTGACCCTGACCCCGGTGATGTGCTCGCTGTTCCTGAAAGGTCAGGGCGAGCATCCACCCGGCCGCCTCAGCCGGTTGGCCGAACGCGGCTTCGTCGCGGTGCTCCGCGGCTACGACAGGGGGCTAATATTCATCTTCCGCCATCAACTCGGTGCTCTGATGGCGACGTTGGGGCTGATGGGCCTCACCTTCATCCTTTACTTTGGGGTCCCGTATACCAGCTACAGCGGGATCCCCAAGGGCTTTTTCCCGCAGCAGGACACCGGGTTTATCTTTGGCCAGGCCGAGGCGCGCCAGGATACCTCGTTTGCCAAGATGGCCGGGATCGTCCACCAGATCGTCGATATCGTCCAAAAGGACCCGGCGGTTAACGGAGCCTTCTATTTCGCCGGCGCCTACGCCTACAACCCGACCGAGAACACCGGCCGCGTCTTCATCCAGCTGAAGCCGCACGACCAGCGCGACGTGACCTCCGACCAGGTCATCCAGCGCCTGCGCCCCAAGGTGGCGGCGGTCGAGGGCGCGAAATTCTTCATGCAATCGGGGCAGGACATCAGCATCGGCGGGCGCCTCAGCCGCACCCAATACCAGTACACGCTGACCGATACCGACAGCAACGAGCTCAACCAATGGGCGCCGATGGTCGAAGCGGCGATGCGCAAACTGCCTGAATTGCAGGATGTCGCGTCGGATCAGCAGATCGCCGCGCCGCATATCGCGATCGACATCGACCGCGATGCCGCCTCGCGGCTCGGGCTTTCGGCCTCGCTGATCGATGAAACGCTCTACGACGCGTTCGGCCAGCGCCAGATCGCGACGATGTATACCTCGACCAACCAGTACAAGGTCATCCTCGAGGTCAAGCCGGAGTTTCAGAACGATCCGACGGCGTTGTCGAAGATCTACGTTTCCGGTCCGAACGGGGTGCAGGTGCCGCTCAGCAGCTTTACTCATTTCACCTCGAAGGTCGAACCGCTGCTGCTGAGCCATCAGGGGCAGTTCCCGGCGGTGACCTTGTCGTTCAACCTCGCGCCCGGGACAGCGATCGGCCAGGCGGTGGATAAAATCCAGGCGATGGAGGCCGACCTGCACATGCCGGCGACCGTCAACGGCGCGTTCCAGGGCGCCGCGCAGGCGTTCAAGGCCTCGCTGTCCTCGACCCCGCTGCTGATCGGCGCCGCGATCCTCGTCGTCTACATCGTGCTCGGCATTCTCTACGAGAGCTACATCCACCCGATCACGATCCTCTCGGCGCTCCCCTCGGCGGGGGTGGGCGCCTTGTTGGCGCTGATGATCATGCATTACGATTTGAGCGTCATCGCGCTGATCGGGGTCATCCTCCTCATTGGGATCGTCAAGAAGAACGCGATCATGATGATCGACTTCGCCCTCCAGGCTGAGCGGCTGGAAGGCAAGAGCCCGCTCGAGGCGATCCACGAAGCCTGCCTGTTGCGTTTCCGTCCGATCATGATGACGACCTTCGCGGCCCTCTTCGGCGGGTTGCCGATCGCGATCGGGCAGGGCGCCGGCTCGGAACTGCGCCGCCCGCTCGGCATCGCGATGGTCGGGGGCCTCCTGGTCTCGCAGTGGCTGACCCTTTACACGACCCCGGTCATCTATCTCTACCTCGATCGCCTCAGCCGCTTCCTTGGCGGTTCGCGGCGCCAGTCGCGATTGGCCGCGGCCCTGACCGACGTGCAGCGTCCGTCCCTGGTGGAGGATTCCCGTGGCGCCGCCGAATGATGCCGTTCCGCTGGTGGCGCCGCTGATGCGCACGCCGGGCGATGCTGCAACCGCCCCCGATGCGGCGCTCGCACAGCGCCCCGACCCGGCGACCCTCCAGCCCAATATCGGGGCGACGCTGCATGATGTCGCGCGGATGTTTCGCCGCCGTTTCGAGCGGCGGGCCCGGCAAACCGGGCTGCCGGTCACCCGCCAGCAGGCCCGTGCGCTGCTTTATATTGCCCGCAACGAAGGGCTGAGCCAGGCCGCGGTGGCGACCATGCTCGACATCGAGCCGATCGCGCTCGTACGCGTGCTCGACCGGCTGCACGAGGAAGGCCTCGTCGAGCGCCGTCTGCATCCGACCGACCGGCGGGTGCGCACGCTGTGGCTGACCCCGCTGGCCTGGGACGTGCTCGACCGGGTCCTGGCGCTGAACGCGGAGATCCGCGAGGAGGCCTGCGCCGGGCTGCCCCCCGCCGCGCGCGACATGCTGATGCGCGCGCTCGGTCATATGAAGGGCAATCTCATTCTCGCCGAGGCGGCCGAGAGCGCCGCCGCCGAGTGATCGGCTTATCGGCGACTACTGCGCGGCATTTTCCGCGACCGCATTGGCGATAATCCGTGCCATATCCTCTTTCCGGTACGGTTTACTCAATAGCTTGATATTATGTAGCTTTCCGTCCCCCGCAATCCTGTTTTCGGGAAAGCCGGAGGTCAGCACAATCTTGATTGCGGGCCAGCGCGACGATGCGATGCGCGCCAGCTCGTACCCGCTCATGCCGCCCGGCAAAACCACATCGGAGAACAGCACCGCGACCGCCTCGCGCTCCATGATGTGGAGCGCCGCGCGGGCATCTTCGGCCTCGAGGACGCGATAGCCGATCTCGGTCAGCTGGCGGACGACGATCCGGCGCATGCTGGCGTTGTTCTCGACCGCGAGCACGGTCTGGCCGCCGCCCTGGGCGAATGACCACGGCGCGGTTGTTTCGCCGGTTGCCGTGCCGACCGTGGCGCGTGGCAGGTAAAGACGCACCGTGGTGCCAACGCCGACCTCGCTGTAGATGTTGATGTGACCACCGGACTGCTTGATGAAGCCGTACACCATGCTGAGGCCAAGGCCGGTTCCCCTGCCCGGCTCCTTGGTGGTGAAAAACGGCTCGAACACCTGCCCGAGCACCTCCGGCGCCATGCCATCGCCGCTGTCGCTGACCTCGATCATCGCGTAATCGCCGGGGGTCACCTCGGCGTATTGCGAGGCGTAGTCCTCGTCGAGCTGCCGGTTACCGGTCGCAATCGTCAGCTCACCCCCGTCCGGCATGGCATCGCGCGCATTGGTGGCGAGGTTTGCCAGAGTTGTTTCGAGCTGGGCCGGATCGACCGCTGTCGGCCACACGCCGTCATCGAGATCGAGGGTTATCCGCACCTCCTCCCCGAGTGTCCGGTCGAGCAGTTTGGTGATTTCGGTGACGAGCTTGTTGACGTCGGTGCGCTGTGGTTGCAGCGGCTGCTGGCGGGCAAAGGCCAAGAGGCGCCGGACCAGTTCGGCACCGCGCATGGCCGCTGTCATCGCCTCGCGGGTGAGTTCGTCCACCTCGGGATCGGCCGGCCGGGGATCGGCCGCTCCCGGATCGCCAGGCTGGGGATCGCCGGTCAGCCTTTCGCGCAGGACATCGAGGTTGAGGATGATGATGCCGAGAAGATTGTTGAAATCATGCGCCATCCCGCCTGTCAGGGTGCCGACGGCCTCCATCTTTTGCGCCTGCTGCAAGTGGCTCTCGAGCCTCTTGCGTTCGGTCGTGTCGGCGATGGCATACATGATGCCGAGCATCTGCCCGGCCTCGTCGTTGACCCGGGCCCAGCGCACCGACACATCGATGAGAGTGCCGTCTTTGCGGCGGCGTTGCGTTTCGCGAAACTCCGTCGCGGAGTCATCCTCGGCGGCCCGGGCGATATTCGCCTGGAACTCGGCCATGTGCTCGTCGACGAGATAGGGCGGCAGCCGGCCGAGCGCCTCCTCCGCGGTATAGCCGAAGATGCGCTCGGCCGCCTCGTTCCACAGCACGACCCTGCCGTCCCGGTCGAGCATCAGAATCGCGACGGGCGAGGCCTTGAGTACGGCGTTCAGCTGGCGGTTGGCGCGCACCAGCGCATCGCCGCGCTCGCGCAGACGCTGTTCGGTTTGCCGGCGCTCTGTAATGTCGACGATGGCCGAGAGCACCATCATGCCATCTTCGGTGTCGATAGGGTTCAGCCCGATCTCGGCCGGAAATTCACGTCCGTCCTTGTGGCGCCCGTAGAGAACGCTGCCCGCGCCCATCCGCCGTACTCGCCGCGGGTCGGCAAAAAACGACGCCCGAAGTTTGCGATGGTGAAGCCGGTACCGTTCCGGCAAGAGGATCTCGACCGGCCGGCCCAGCAGCTCGCTGCGGGAATATCCGAAGATCTCCTCGGCCTGGGCGTTGACCATTTCGATGGCGCCGCCGGCGCTGACCATGACGATGGCGTTCGGTGCCGATTCGACGACAAGCCGGAACCGCGCTTCGCTGATTTGGAGGGCTCGCTCGGTCGCCTTGAGGGCGGTGATGTCGCGTCCGATGAAAAAGTGCTGCTGTTCCGGTTCGGACCACACACCGGTCCACCCCAAGGTCACGGCGCGGCCATCCTTGTGCACGTACCGGCACTCGAAGTTGCGCGTCTCCCGGCCGTGGCGCGCCGCTCGCATCTCGTTTCGCGTGCTGTCGAGGTCCTCCGCGTACAGAAACTGCGCGGCGCTGTGCCCGACCATCTCGTCGGGGTGATACCCCAGGATGAAAATCGAGCTCGGGCTGACCCGGATGAGGGTACCCTGGCGATCGACGACCAGGATCAGATCCAGCGACGTTTCGAAAATCCGCTGGTTGATCGCGTGCATCGCTTGCTGCTCGGCAATGCCGGTCGCGTCGGCGGTGGGTTGCGTCGCAGCGGCCCCGGAGCTCCTGCCGGGAGAGGCATAATCGTCGCTGGTGCCCACCGGGGTATCGGCCATGCGTGAATGTTCCATCAGCCCTTCACCTGCGCCGTCGCAGGCAGCAAAGCGCGCTCCTCTCGACCGCGAGGATCGCTAGTCACGAAGTTCCGATCGGTGACGGCTCGGCAAACGCCGGATTTCCTGACCTGCTGCCGAACCGCATCTATCGGAGGATCCATGCAGGGTACATTAACGTGCCTTAAACTACTTTGTGTAACCATCCTCAACTTAGTACAGTTCGCCTAAATTTAATGCAGGAATTTTCTATAATTATAGAAACTTCATAAATCCGGCATAATTCATGTTGTGTTGTTGCCGCTCGGTGACGAGATCATCCTAATGTAGTGGAGTTAGCGGAGCACATGAACCATGGCTGACGACCTGTTCGGCGACCGCCTGCTGATGATCGACGACGAGCCGGGTTTCGGGCGGCTCGTCAAGAAGATCGCGCAGGACGCCGGGTTCGAGGCCGTCGTCACGGACGACCCGGACAGCTTTGTCAAGACGGCGCGGCTGTGGCGCCCGAGCGTCATCATGCTGGACCTGAAGATGCCCGGCACCGACGACATCCAGCTGCTGCGGATCCTGGCCGCCGACAAGTGCGCCGCGCATATCGTCCTGATCAGCGGCGCCGAGGGCAAGATCGTCGAAACGGCGATGCAGATCGGCCGCGAACGCGGGCTGAACATCCGCGAGGCGCTGCCCAAGCCGGTCCGCGCGGAAATGCTGCGTGAGCGACTTTCCGAGTTCAAGCGGATGCCGAAATTGCAGCTATCGGCCGATCTTGTCCGGGCGCTGTCGACCGACCAGCTGTTTCTGGAATACCAGCCGCGGCTCGATTGCCGTCTGGCGCGGATCACCGGAGTGGAGGCGCTGGTGCGCTGGGATCATCCGGTCCACGGCATCATTCAACCGGACCAATTCATCATGCTGGCCGAGGAGATTGGGCTGATCAGCCGGCTGACCGACCGGGTCGTCAGCCAGGCGGCGATGCAAGCCGCCCGCTGGCGCGCCGATAACCTCGCGCTTGAGGTCGCGGTCAATATTTCCGCACGAGACCTCGAGGATCTCGATCTCCCGGACCGGCTCGATCAGCACTGCCGCAATTGCCAGCTCGACCCCGCGATGATGACCATCGAAT
>DATCQF010000298.1:0-1912 GCA_036569735.1 Allostellaceae bacterium
ACCGCGGATACCTATAAGCAGCTCAACCTGTTCGGCGACGTTTTCGAGCTGGTGCGGTCGGATTACGTCGACGAGGTCAGCGACGAGACGCTGGTCGAGGGCGCGATCAACGGCATGCTGACCGCGCTCGATCCGCATTCCAACTACCTCAATGCCAAGAACTTCAACGATATGAAGGTCCAGACCCGCGGCGAATTCGGCGGGCTGGGGATCGAAGTGTCGATGGAGAACGGGCTCGTCAAGGTGGTCTCGCCGATCGACGATACGCCGGCGGCTCATGCCGGACTGAAGCCCGGCGACCTGATCACCAACCTCGACGGCACTCCGGTGCAGGGCCTCACCCTCCCCGAGGCGGTCGAAAAGATGCGCGGGCCGGTCAACAGCGACATCAACCTGACGATCCGCCGCGAAGGCCGCGACCCCTTCGACGTCAAGCTGACCCGCGCGGTCATCCGGATCCAGTCGGTACGCTCTCATCTCGAGGGCGACAATATCGGCTACGTCCGCATTACCTCGTTCAACGAGCAGACCGATGTCGGCCTCAACAACGCGATGAAGAATTTGAAGGCGACGGCCAACAACAAGCTGATCGGGGTCGTCCTCGACCTGCGCAACAACCCGGGCGGGTTGCTCGATCAGGCCGTGGCGGTATCGGACGCCTTCCTCGACAAGGGCGAGATCGTGTCGACCCGCGGCCGGCGCTCGGATGACGCGCAGCGCTACAATGCCCGGCCCGGCGATATCGCCGCCGGGCTGCCGGTGGCGATCCTGATCAATGGCGGCTCGGCCTCGGCCAGCGAGATCGTCGCCGGCGCGTTGCAGGACCACCATCGCGCGATCCTCATCGGCACCAAGTCATTCGGCAAGGGATCGGTGCAGACGATCATCCCCTTGGCCGGGCATGGCGCGATGCGGCTGACCACGGCGCGCTACTACACGCCGTCGGGCCGCTCGATCCAGGCCAAGGGCATCGACCCCGACATCGTCGTCGAGGCCGCCAAGATCGAACACGCGCCGAAGAAGGACGACAAGACCGCAACGGCGGGCGACAAGAAGGACGACAAGGCCAAGGGCGAGAGCGCGGTCGAGCAGAGCACGATCGACCCGTCGATCATGGGAACCCCCGACGACTATCAGCTCGCCCGGGCCGTCGACATGCTGCGCGGCATCGCGCTGTTCAATGGCCGCGTGGTGAATTGAGCGCGGCAGCCGCGGTGTGGTGGGCGCCGCCGCCGCTGCGCTCGCGGCCGGGCTCAGCCCGATGAGCCTCCCCGAGAGCGAGCTCGCGCTTTACCGCCCGGCGGTCGGGATCATGCTGCTCAACCGCGAGGGCAAAATCTTTGTCGGCCGCCGCATCGACATGCCGGCCGGAATGGCGGCCTGGCAGATGCCGCAGGGCGGGATCGACCCGGGGGAAACCCCGCGAGAGGCGGCGCTGCGCGAGCTCAAGGAAGAAACCGGCACCGACAAGGCGCTGATCCTCGGCGAAAGCCGCGGCTGGCTGCATTACGATTTGCCGGCCGAGATCGCCGGCGGAATGTGGGGCGGGCGCTATCGCGGCCAGCGCCAGAAATGGTTCGCGATGCGCTTTACCGGCGAGGATGCGGACATCGACCCCGCCGCCGCCGAGCACCCCGAGTTCGACGCCTGGGAGTGGGTCGCGCCCGAGCTTCTGCCCGACCTGATCGTGCCCTTTAAGCGCCCGCTCTACCAGGACATCCTCGCCGAGTTCCGCGCGCACTACGAGACCGGGCGCCGCTGAAGTGCATCAATAACGGCCGCCGGGATCGCTATGCGTCCTTCGAGACGCCCGCTAAGCGGGCTCCTCAGGATGAGGTTTTGTTATTATTATCATGAACTCAACCTCATCCTGAGGAGGCGTGAAGCGCCGTCTCGAAGGACGCGGGCAAGC
>DATCQF010000299.1:0-2083 GCA_036569735.1 Allostellaceae bacterium
CAGTTGGGGTGGGCGCCGTGCGTCCTTCGAGACGGCCGCTCCGCAGCCTCCTCAGGATGAGGGAGGGTTTTTATGCCATCACCCAAGATTTCCTCATCCTGAGGAGCGCCCCTGGGGTGCGTCTCGAAGGACGCACCGCCCGTAATGCAATCGCGGCGAGGGGGATGAGCTGGAAACCGCGCGGCGGCGCCTTCCCAGGCGAGCGCGGCGAGGCGCTGTTGCGGGGTCATCCCGTCGGGAACCGGCTCCTCGGGGTATTCGTAGCGCAATTCGTCGAGGCTGAACCGACAGCGCCGGGCGATCTCCAGGCTGCGCACGAGCGCGTCCTCGTGGCCGCGGAAAAGGCGCGCCATCTCGGCAGCCGGCTTCAGATGGCGCTCGGCATGGGCGGCGAGGCGAACCCCGGCCTCGTGGATCGTGCAATGCTCGCGGATGCAGGTCAGCACATCCTGCAACGGCCGCCGCTCGGGGATGTGGTACAGCACATCGCCCGCCGCAACGAGCGGTAGCCCGGTCTTGTCGGCAACCCTGGCGAGGCGGGCGAGGCGGCTCATATCGTCGCCGCGGTAGAGATGATGCGCGGCGAGATAAGCCCGGCCGGGGAAATCCGCCGCGACCCGCTTTGCAAATTCGGCGACATCCTCTTCGAGCGGCAATACGACGATGATCTGCCCGGCGCCATGCGCGACGACATCGGCATAGTCGAGGCGGCACTCGCCCTTGGGTGCGCGGCGCTTGCCCAGGGTCAACAGGCGGGTCAGGCGACCGTAGGCGGCGCGGTCTTCGGGGTAGGCGAGGAGGCTCGTGCCGTCGCTCAGGTCGAGCCGAACGCCGATGACGAGGCGGATCCCGGCCGACTTCGCCGCCTGGTGTGCGCGCACCAGGCCCGCGACGCTGTTGCGATCGGTGATCGCGATCGCCTGGTGGCCGAGCGCCGCCGCGGTCGTCACCAGCTCGCCCGGATGCGAGGCGCCGCGCAGGAACGAGAAATTGCTGGTGACCTGCAGCTCGGCGTAACCGGCGATCATGCGAACACGCCATGGACGAACCAGCGCGGCGGCGGGTCGCCGGGTAACCCGGCGCGGACCAGCCAGAAGCGCCGTCCGGCCTCGTCCTCGATCCGGTAATAGTCGCGAACGGCGTTCCCCAAGGCGGAGCCGGCCTCGGTCCACCACTCCTCGGCGATGCGCTCGGGACCGTCGGCGCGATGCACCCGGTGCGGGCGGCGGCGCCAGGTGAAGCGGAACGGCGGATCGTCGGGCAACAGCCAGAACGCCTCGATCGGTTCGGGCGGCGCGAACAGCCGCACCGGCCGCGGCGGTTTGCCAAGTGTCCCGCTGCGCGCGCTCCCTCCCCCGCAAGCGGGGGAGGGTTGGGGTGGGGGCTTGGCGGCGATGGTCGTCATTATCGAGGCGCGTTCGGGGAGGTGGCTTTGGCGCGGCTCGATGCGGCTGAGCGCGGCAAGCCCGAGCCGCGCGCCGATGCGGTCGAGCAGCGGGGCCACGCCCCCCGCCGTCGCCTCGATGCCGTTGCTGAACCCGATCTGCTCGGGCGGTAGCTCTTCGGCGGCGAAAACCGCCAGGATCATGTCTTCGACCCCGGGCCCGGGATCGACCGTCTCGAATTGCGCGGCGAAGAGGCCGGCGAGGTGGCGAGGGTCGCGGCTCGGCCGGGCGGTGCCGAGGCGGATGTGCTCGACCCTTCCGTCGACCCGGTGAAAGGCGAGGCCGAGCCGGCGCGCGCCCAGCCCCTCGCGCGCGAGGCGCGCCACCAGGTCTTGCGTGAGCCGCTCCGCGGCGCGGAAAAGATCGGCGGGGTCGGCGATCGGCTCGGCAAAGCTGAGGCGCACCCGCCGGGTGGGCGCCTCGCCCAGCGGCGACAGCGGCTCCGGCAGGTCCCCCAGCGCCTGATCGAGGCGGCGCGCCACCTGTTCCCCGAACCGGCGGGCGAGCGCATCGCGCGGCATCGGGGTGAGCTCGGCGATCCGCCTCAATCCGACCCGGCGCAACCCGGCGGCGGTCATGGGATCGAGCCGCAGCGCCCGCTTTATCTAGTAAGCCGCGACGTGATCACGGACGTGACT
>DATCQF010000300.1:0-4064 GCA_036569735.1 Allostellaceae bacterium
CCGCTTTACCTGAGATCGTAACGAAACGGCTTCACCTCGGGTTCGCGGCGTGGCGAAGCTCCGGCAGGCGTCCTCGCCGCGCACGCACGCCACGACGCGGTTTGCGACGCATTGCAGAAGCTTGCCGCGCCAGCAGCTGAATTTTGTCTACTCTTTGAAAAGAT
The DNA here is from genome assembly GCA_036569735.1 of Allostellaceae bacterium. Classification (GTDB taxonomy): domain Bacteria; phylum Pseudomonadota; class Alphaproteobacteria; order ATCC43930; family CGMCC-115725; genus DATARH01. Next base: position 165 of record DATCQF010000300.1, read on the forward strand.
TGGCGCGCCCGAGAGGAGTCGAACCCCTAACCCCCAGATCCGTAGTCTGGTGCTCTATCCAGTTGAGCTACGGGCGCATTGCCTTGCCGCGGCGCGGCGGCGAGGGCGGCAACAACTACCCCAACCGCGGGGGCCAAGGCAAGGATGATCGGGCCCCGAGGTGGCCTGGGGTCGGCACATAGGAGGCGCATCGCCGCGCCTGGTTTGGGTTGGTGGCCAGGCGACGAATTCCTACTATGCTGCGCCGGGCGACGGTGCCCCGGCCCCCGGCATAGACGGGGCAGCCGATGGGGCGCCAAACGGCGGAGAGGCGACGATGCATTTCGACCTGGCGGCGATCCCGGCGAGCGACGCCTACAAGCTCCTCGTCAGCACGGTGGTGCCGCGGCCGATCGCGCTGGCGACGACGGTCGATCGCGCCGGGCGGGTCAATGCCGCGCCGTTCAGCTTTTTCAACGCGGTCAGCTCGATCCCGCCGGTCGTGGTGCTCGGCATCAGCCCGGGTGCCGGCGGTGGCGACGGCTACAAGGACACCGAGCGCAACATCCGCGAGACCGGCGAATTCGTGGTCAATCTGGTCGACGAGGCGATCGCCGAACGGATGAACATCTGCGCCGTCGATTTTCCAAGCGCGATCGGGGAACTCGAAAAGGCGGGCCTCACCCCGGTCCCCTCGGTCGGGGTCCGCCCGCCGCGCATCGCCGAGTCGCCGGTCAGCTTCGAATGCCAGCGCATCACCGGGCTGTCGCTCGGCGGGAACTCGACGCTGGAAATCGGGCGGGTCGTCCATATCCATATCCGTGACGATTTCGTCGACCCCGAGCGCTATTATGTCGCGACCGAAAAGATGCACCTCGTCGGCCGCATGCATGGCCGCGGCTGGTATGCGCGCACCGGCGATCTATTTCTTATGGAGCGGATGAGCTTCGCCGAGTGGCAAGCCGGCAAAGACGGGAAAGACGCCAAGCGATGAGCCTGCGCCATCTGATGCTCGCCGTCGGCGTGGCGCTGGCCCTGGCCGTGGCGGGCGCACCGGTTCACGCGGTCGCGGCGCCGCCGGGGTCGAAGAACTTCACCCCGCCCGGGTACGTGCCGAATTACTTCAGCGGCGAGGCCCCGTCGTTCCAGGGCAACGCCGCCACGCGGCCGGCCCAGCCGGGGGCATCCCAAGCGCGAGTCGGGCCGGGCTTCGCGGCGCCGCGCGTCACGGTCGCGGCCGCGTCGCGTGGGTTGGGCCGCCGCCACGCGGTGCGCGCGGCCCAGGGACGCGGGCGCCTCCGGCTGGCGCACGGCAGGGCGACCGCGCACCGGCAACTGGTGCATGCCCGGGCCGGCCATGCCGGGTCCGGCCGTGCCCGGGTGGCGACGAGTGCCAGGGCGCCGGGGCCGAGAGTGGCGCAAGCCCGGCAGGGACCGGCGAGGAGCAAGGCCGTCGCGGCCAGGAGCCGGCCGGCGCCCGGCAAGGGCAAGAGCGCCGCCCGGGGTCACGGCTAGGGGCGGTGCCGCCCGGTTGGACAGGTCAGGTTCAAACATGCCGGTTGGACATGCCGGTTGGAGATGATCCGGCGGGCTGCCATATAAGCGGCGCCATGCACCCAACCGCCACCACGAGGCCCATCCCTTCCGGCAGGCCCATCCCTTCTACCAGGATCGCCTTCCGCAAGATGCACGGGCTCGGCAACGATTTTGTCGTCATCGACCGGCGCCGCGCGGACATCAGGGTCGATGGCGCGGTGGCGCGGGCCTTGGCCGACCGCCATAAGGGGATCGGTTGCGACCAGCTGATCGTGATCGAGGAGCCGCGCGATCCGACGGCGCAGGCGTTCATGCGCATCATCAACGCCGACGGCAGCGAGGCAGAGGCCTGCGGCAACGGTACCCGCTGCATCGCCCGGCTGATCGCCGAGGAAACCGGGAGCTCGCGGGTGCGGCTCGAGACGCTGGCCGGGCTGCTCGACGCCGAATTGTTGGCGGACCTGCGGGTCGCCGTCGATATGGGGCCGGCGCGCACGGGGTGGCGCGACATCCCGCTCGCCCGCGAAATGGATACGCTGCGCGTCGATCTCGCCGTGGGCAACCTGGCGAACCCGGTCTGTACCAGCATCGGCAACCCGCACGCGACGTTCTTTGTCGGCGATGCCGATGCGGTCGATCTGGCGCGGCTCGGCCCCCTTCTCGAACACGACAAGCTGTTCCCCGAGCGCGCCAATATCGGGGTCGCGACGGTGCGCGACCGCCGGCGGATCCGGCTGCGCGTCTGGGAGCGCGGCGTCGGGGAAACCCTGGCGTGCGGCAGCGCCGCCTGCGCCGCGCTCGTTGCCGCCCATCGCCGCGGGCTCACCGAGCGGCAAGCAATGGTCACGCTCGATGGCGGCGATCTCGATATCCTGTGGCGCTCCAATGGCGAACAACCCGATGGCGAAGCAGGCGGTGGGCACGTGATGATGACCGGGCCGGCGACGTTCGCCTTCGAGGGCAGCGTCGATGCCGCGCTCCTCGCCGGCTGACGCGATGCCGCCCGGCGCGATGCCTAGCGTCGAAATCATCACCTTCGGCTGCCGGCTCAACGCGTTCGAGAGCGACATCATCCGCCGCGCCGCCGCCAGCGCCGGGCTCGCCGATGCGGTCATCGTAAATACCTGCGCGGTCACCGCCGAGGCCGAGCGTCAGGCGCGCCAAGCGATCCGCCGGGCGCGGCGCGAGCACCCGGGCGCGCGGATCATCGTCACCGGGTGCGCCGCGACCCTGGCGCCCGAGCGCTACGCCGCGCTCGGCGAAGTCGATCTCGTGCTCGACAACGACGCCAAGCTGCGCGCCGAGAGTTACGTGCTTGACGCCCCCACCCCAACCCTCCCCCGCCTGCGGGAGAGGGAGTTTACCGAGCTCGGCGCGTCACAGTCCCTCCCCCGCGGGCGGGGGAGGGAGGGACCCGCGCCGCAGGCGTGGGAGGGTGGGGGTGATGCGAGTGCAATACCCCGCGCGCGGGCCTATCTGCAGGTGCAGCAGGGCTGCGATCATCGCTGCACGTTTTGCATCATCCCCTATGCGCGTGGGGCCAGCCGGTCGGTGCCGCTCGCCCGGATCATCGGAGAGGCGCGCGAACTGGTCGAAAGCGGCGTTCGCGAGATCGTGCTGACCGGGGTCGACCTGACCGCCTATGGCGCCGATCTGCCGGGCGCCCCGAGCCTCGGGCAGATGGTCCGGCGTCTCGTTGCCGCGGTGCCCGAGGTGACCCGCCTGCGGCTCTCCTCGCTCGATCCCAGCGAGATCGACGAGGAGTTCTGGGCCCTCTTCGGCGACGAGCCGCGCCTCATGCCGCATCTGCATTTCTCGCTGCAGGCCGGCGACGATCTGATTCTCAAGCGGATGAAGCGGCGGCATACAAGGGCGGACGCGATCGCGGCGGCGCGGCGCGCCCGGGCGTTGCGTCCCGCGGTGGCGATCGGCGCCGATCTGATCGCCGGATTTCCGACCGAGACCGAGGAGATGTTCCGGCGCAGCCTCGACCTCGTCGAGGAATGCGGTATCGCGTTCCTCCACGTCTTCCCGTACAGCGCGCGACCGGGGACGCCGGCGGCGCGGATGCCGCAGCTCGATTCCCCGCTGGTGCGCGAGCGCGCCGCCCGGCTGCGCAGTGTCGGTGCGGTTGCGCTCGGTGCAGATCTGGCGGCCCGCATCGGCAGCGAAAGCGCGGTCCTGGTCGAACGCCCCGGGTTAGGGCGCGCCGAGTTCTACGCATCGGTCGAATTGGGCGGCATGCACCCGGTCGGGTCGGTCCGGCGCATGCGGATGGTCGGCGCGAACGGCCGCAATCTGGTTGGAGTGCCCGCGGCATGAGGTTCTGGCGGCGCGGTGTACCGGATGGCGCCGCCCCTGACGCGGATGCCGACACCGTTGCGC
>DATCQF010000301.1:0-6744 GCA_036569735.1 Allostellaceae bacterium
GCCACGGTAGAAACCAACATCATCGTCTTCCACCTCGCCCCCGGCATGTCCGACGCCGCGGCGGTTGTTGCCCGGGCCAAGGAAGCGGGGGTGCTCGTCTCTGCGCTCGGGCCCCGCACGGTACGTGCGGTGACGCACCGCGACGTCAGCGGCGAAGCGTGCCGCGCCGCCGCCGACCTGATCGCGGCGGTCATCGAGCGGGGGTAATACCAGCGCGTGTGCTATGATGGGGCCGATGCAAGCGATATCAGGCCCCGCCGCAGCCATCGGTTTTGCCGCCTCGGTGGTGCGGCGGCACCTGCCCGACCCGGCGTATCGGATCTTTCTGTTCGGCTCCCGGGCGACGGGCAGGGCGCACGCTCGCTCCGACATCGATATCGGTATCGAAGGCCCCGGGCCGGTCCCGCGGGAGACACTCGCTGCGATTGACGACGAACTTGAAGAAGTGCCGACGCTCTACACGATCGAAGTGGTGGATTTCGCACGCGTGTCGGAGAGCTTTCGTGAGGTCGCAAGACAGCGAATCCCCCTATGACCAAATCCGGATCGTTGCGAGCTGATTTCGCGAGGGCGACCACCCGCCTCGAAGAGGCACTCGCGCTACCGAAGGACGAAATTGTGCGCGACTCGGCGATTCAGCGCTTCGAAATTTCGTTCGAGCTCTGCTGGAAATATCTCAAGGCTCATCTTGAAGAAGAACATAATGCGTCCTGCACGTCGCCAAGAACCTGCTTTCGTGCGGCATTCAAGAACGGGATTATCGAGGACGATCCTTTCTGGATCGATCTGACCGTATTGCGCAATTACACGGTGCACACCTATAACGAGCAGCTCGCTGACTACGTATATGGCCGACTTGCTGAGGTGGCGCGCCGGTTTCGCGCGGTCCTGCAAGCGATTCCTCAGCCCTAGTTGTCAGCAGCCCGCATCATTTCCTTTGCGCTTCCTGAGCAGGTATTTCTGCTCGCCGGTCAGCACGAGCTCGTTCCGCTGGTTGTGCACGGTGACCGCGATCGTCACGACCCCGGTGGTGCGTTGCGCGGTCAGCGCGGCGATGGCAAGGCCCGGGTAGAGCGTGTCGCCGGGATAGACCGGCTTCAGGAATTTGGACGATTGCTCGATGAAGGCGATCAGCGAGTCGCCGATGACATGGGCGAAGGTGCCGGCGCCGGCGGCGGTGAAGCACAGCACCTGAAACCCGTGCGCCAAGGGGCCGGGATGGCCGCGCTCGCGGCAGTACTCGACATCGTAATGGATCGGGTGGTTGTCGGCCGAGACCGTCTGGAACGCCGCGAAATTGGCCTCGGTGACGGTGCGGCTCGGGATGTAGAAGCGCTCGCCGACCGCGAGATCCTCGAAATACCGGCTCTCGGGAAAGCGGTGCTGCCGCCGGTCGAATTCGTCGGTCATGTATCCATCGCCCTGTCGGTGAGCCAGATCCTGGTGGCCTGCTCCGCCGCCTGGGCGGCGCGGGCATCGATGTCGGCATCCGAGATCGTGCTGAGCGGGTGATCGATGACGACGGGGTTCAGATCGGGCATGCCGAGCGCCGCGCGCTGAACCTCCGCTTCGTGAAGAAACTCGCTCGTCACCACGATTGCGGTTGGCCGTCCCAGCGCCTCGAGGGCAATGCCGTCATGCGTACAGCACGATGTGCACGACCCTCAATCGCCGATCGCGGTCAGCACGATGTCGTTGTCGGCGGCGATCGCCGCGATGAGCGCGGGGTCGGCGGCCTTGGAAAAGCTTTCCTTGCGGTAGTAGTTGACCGCGGCGAAGCCGTGGCTCTCGCCGAGCAGCGCAGCGGTCTTGCGTAACAGCCGGCCGGCGTTCCATTTGGTGTTGTCGAGGACCCCGAGGCGCAGCCCCTTGAGCGCGGCGACCCTCGGCGCCGGCAGGGTCCGCTGGGCATCGACCCGGCCGCGCGGATCGAACACGATGTCGTCATCAGTCGCCATTCCAGTGATCCTCAATGCGGTGAAGCCGGTAGCTGCCTCTGACTAATCGGCCGCGGCGGGCGGTTCAACCGCCGAATTATGGGCATAGGTTGCCCAGGTCGGTTCGTATGATCCATCCGCCTCGCTGCCCCACACCGCCCACCCCGGCCGGGTCCCCCGGGCGAACAGCTCCAGGTACGGCCCGGGGCTGCATCCTTCGATGATCTGGTATTGCTCATCCGGTTTTCGCGAATGCTCGCGCTTCCTGGAGCCGATGTAGTTGACCTGCCGGCGTCCCGGCGCCAGGGTCCGCGCGTTCTTGCCGCGGACCCCGAAGAGCAGAATTTCGGTGACGTTGCGAAAATAAAAGCCAACGCCCCGCCCATCGGAACCGCCGTCTTTTCTTCGTTTATGCCAGATGATGTTACTTTTATACTGAAATCCCCACGCCTTCATGACCATCAGGCCCTCGGGCAGCAACGCATTCGGGACCCACAGATAAAGATGCGCCACCGGGGTGGCGATTTCGCCGACCGCCAGGGCCGCGATCTGATCGAGGCCAAGCGTGCCATAGCGCGACAGCCGGCGGTGCTCCGGGGCCATCTTCCCGGTCCGATTGGTGAAGCGCCACGGCGGGTCCGCCAGGATGGTCGCGAAACGGTTCCGCCCGGCAAAATCCCTGAGCTCCCGTACCGGGTCGGCTGCTTTCTCGTCTGCCATCGGAGGGGAGCCCTGCCTCACAAATAGCAGGTGCCGTCGACGCAGACCGGCGCGGCGTTGGAGCCCGCATTCGCACCACTGCCTTCGATGCTGCGCAGCACCGGCGACGACATATGGCCCCAGCCCGGAATGAACGCGGAAAAACGCCCGGCGGTGCCGCCGATCACGAACAGGTGGATGTGGTCGGGGCTGGGCACGATCGGGATGCGCGAGTCGGGCTCGCGCCGGTACCAGCGCGGCAGGTTCCTATTGTAGACCCGGCCGTAGCGGTGATCGAACGCCAGCTCGCCGAACAGGTTGTAGGCGTTCATGTGCAGGTAGCTCTTGACGTCGTGCCGGCTCCAGCCCTTGGCGGCGATCGTGTGGGCATGCTCGGGGCCGATCACGACGGTGCAATGCCCCGACGAGACCGCGTTATTGTTGGCGATCGTGCTCATCGCCGAACAAATGCTGTCGAGGATGCCTTCGGGATCGTCCGCGACGTGGTTGGTGACGCTGTGCGGCGGTTCGGCCGCGATGACGAAGACGGTCGAATCCTCGGGCGCAAAGCCCTTCTCGACGTGATAGGGCGCAAACGGGCTTTCAGCCTCGTTCTCGGCGACCGCGTAGGTGTATTTGCCGGGATGGCCGAGCGTTGATTTGTCGAGGTCGCCCGGCCAGCCGCCGCCGACATTGAGGAGCACGAGGCGGATTGCCCGGCCGATCGTGGCGTTGGCGCGGTTGCCCGAGCCAAAGGCGTTGGCCCCGCCGTTCATCCCGATCGCCCGCGCCAAGGGGCCGTTGACCACGAGCAGCGGCGCCGCCATGTGCGTCGTCGCCTGCACGCCGTTGAGGTTGAAGGCGGGCTGGGCCAGCGCCAGGAGGGCGGCGCGCACCAGGGGCGCGTACTCGGGCTTGCACCCGGCCAGCACCAGGTTGATCGCGAGCACCTCGCGCGTCAGGGCGCCATGGCGCGGGGGCACCCGGCATTCGACGAAATCAGGCTCGCCCCCGAGCGCGGCGACCGCGGCTGCGACCGCTTCCGCAGTCGGCGGCACGACCGGCAGCCCGTCGGTCCAGCCCTGCTCGAAATACCACTCGACGAGATCGGTGCCGCGCGGTACGCGGGCCCTATTGGCCTCACGTGCCGCGCCGGGTTTGGGCTGGAGCGGAGCTACCAGCGGTTGGGCACGCACCGGCGGCGCCAGTTGCCCCAGCGATCGCGCCAGGCTTGCGGATGCCAGCCGGGCCCGCAGCCGCCAGCCACCAACTCGATGGGCGGGGCGCCTTGGGCGAGGTCGTGCAGCGCGGCGGGTGCCGCCTCTACCGGCGCAGGCAGCGCCATCAGACCGAATACGGCAACCAACGCTATGACTGTTGCGCGCACGAGCGCCTCCCTTATGTGCGAGGACCGATTGCGAGTTATACCACAGCGATCAGAAGTTACTATTAGTGTCAGAGCTTTGCTACCAGGGCGCGCGAAAGATAAACGAATAGAGCGCAACCCAGCAGGACCAGCAGTACCGCGAGCGCCAGATCGACGCGCGATCCCGGGCCTGGGCTCATTTCTTCGCTGTCGATAGTCTTCGCAGTCGCCAGAAAACGCATTCCCGCGACCGCGACCATCGCGGTGCCGAGAACGATAAGCGCCAGTCCGGCCAGGTTGCCGAATTTTTGGCCCGGCAACGACAGCGAGCGCCCCGCCAGGGACGGTGCGGCAAGCTCCAGGAACAGGTCGAATTTTTCCACGAGGAACCCGAAGGCCATGACCGCAATCGAGGTCCGTACCCAGGCCAGAAACGTACGCTCATTCGCTGAATGGTCGCCAAAATTCCTGATCATGTCTCTCGACGATGTGGGTCGGTCCGGAGCGATTGAACCAACGGCGCCGGAGTAATGCGACTGTTCCGGAGCTGTTGATCACCTGTTGGTTAGTGTTTGATCAATCTTTCGCGCCACGCGCGATCGAGGCCGAGTTGACCGGGGCGTAGCCGGGTTCGACCCGGACATCGACGACCGCCACCCCGCCCGCGTCGACGCAGTCGATCGCGGCGCGCAAGGCGCGCGGCAGCTCGTCGGGCCGGCGGATCGGGCCGAAGCCTTCCCCGCCCTGCGCCTTCGCCAGCATGCCGAGATCGGGTTCGGGGTCGGCGATGCGCTGGCCGATCCAGCGGTTGGCGACCGGCCGGCCGCGCTGGCGGGCCATGCGGTCCTGGTGCAATTCGTCGTTGAAGAACGAGTTGTTGTTGGACACCACGACCAACAGCGGGATGCGGTAATGCACCGCGGTCCACAGGGCCGTCGCGCCCATCAGGAAGTCGCCGTCGCCGAGCACCGCGATCGGCAGCCTGCCGCTGCCGCGCAATGCCAAGGCCGCGCCGACCGCCATCCCCGGGCCGCCGCCGATGCCGCCGCCGCCATCGCCGCCCAATGCGTCGAGCGGGTGGGCGACGTCCCAGGTGTTGTTGGCCCAGGCGAGCGGGCTGCGAATGAGGCAGGTCGGGCGCGACCCGACCGCCTCGCGCAACGCCGCCGCGAGCATCAACGGCGCGATCGTGTCGCCGGAAGTGGGCACCGCTTGCAGCGGGGTCGCTGCGGGCCGCTCGGCCCACCCGGGTTGGCGCGGCTTCAGCAGCGGCAGCAGTGCCGCGACGGCAACATCGGGTTCGACCGCGAGGTGCAGATCGGTGGGCGGCAAGCCCTGGTAATCCATGCTCCAGCCGTTGTGCACCAGGTGATCCTGCGAGGCGAGGATCACCTTGGAGCCGACGGGCTCGTCGCCCCAGCCCGCCTTGAGCGCGCCGGCGAGGTCGACCCAATCGAGGCTGAGGATGACATCGGCCGCGCGAATGAGCGCGGCGGCGTCGGCGCCCGGGTTGTTGCCGGCCGGCGGCCCGTGCAGCTTGTGGGTCGAGGGAAACCCCGCGCCGGTCTTGGCGTCGGTCAGGACGATGGCGCCCAGCGCCTCGGCGAGCCGGACCCGGCGCTGCCACTCCGCCTCGCCGCGCGCGGTGCGCCCGACCAGGATCAGCGGGCATTCGGCGGCGCCGAGCATGGCGGCGGCTTCCGCGGCGGCGGCCGGATCGGGCGCGGTGGCGCGCGGCGGGCGGAAGCGTTCGGCGCTCGGCAAGGGCGGCAGGGCGCCGATCCGGCTTTCCTGCAACGCCGCATCGAGGCAGATGTAGGTGGGGCCGCACGGCGGCGTCGTCGCCATCCGGTAGGCGCGCAGAAGCGACTCGGCGGACGCCGCGGCCGAGGCCGGCTGATCGTCCCATTTGGTGAAGTTGCGAACGAGGGCCCCCTGGTCCTGCGCGGTGTGGATCCAGTCGATCCACGGCCGCCGTTTTGCCGCGTCGACGGGGCCGGTGGCGCCGAGCACAAACACCGGCACCCGGTCGCACCACGCGTTGAAGATCGCCATCGTCGCGTGCATCAGCCCGACATTGCTGTGGACGATCGCGCCCATCGGCCGGCCGGTCACCTTGGCGTAGCCGTGCGCGATCGCGACCGCGTGCTCCTCATGCAGGCACAGCAGCATTTGCGGCCCGCGGTTGCCGAGCAGGTTGACGATGCTGTCGTGGAGCCCGCGATAGGAGGCGCCGGGGTTGAGCGCGACATAGGGCAGGTCGAGTTCGCGCAGCATCAGCGCGGCGACATCGCTGCCCCAGTAATCGCCCGGCTCGTTGGCCAGGATCGGCTGCTCGATGCCACCCGGCCCGATCGATGCGTCGTTCATCGTGCGTTTCCCCTATCTGACGGCCCCGCTGGCTGACGGTCCGACTGTCCAGCTCAGGGCCACCTGATCTATATTACCCGAGAGGGCGATCCCGTATGCAGAAAGCGTTGTCAAGCGGCCCGGGGATGGTGAGGCCGCCATGAGCCCGACCGTGAACCGGCCGCTCCTCGTCGTCGATGGCGACTCGTTCGCCCATCGCGCCTACCACGCCTTGCCGAAATCGATCCGGCGCACCGGCAACCGCGGCGCCGGCGCGATCGTCGGGTTTGCCGGCTTCCTCATGCGGCTTTACGACAGCGAGCGGCCGCGCGCCGTGATCGTCGGCTGGGACACGCTCGGCGCGCCGACCTACCGGCAGGAATTGTTTCCCGC
>DATCQF010000302.1:0-2875 GCA_036569735.1 Allostellaceae bacterium
AGGTGGCCTCGCGCCGGGTCGCCGCGGGCGCTGCGGTATCGGCCGGCGGCGCCCCGACGACCCGGTCGAGCGAGGGCTGCTGCAACAGCCAGAGCGCCTCTTCCTGGGCGGGATTGATCGGGTCGACCCCGTCCCACGCGACATGGCCGGGCGCGACGGCGGCGACCGCCTCGACCACGGTTTCGTCGGCGCCGATGATCGCCAGAAAATTTCCGTCGCGCAGGATCTCGATCGGTGCCCCCTTTCCGTCCTTTTGGGCGGCCCGCCGAATGGCCGCCCCGTCGATGCTGGCGATCGTGGCGCCGCGGCGCGGCTGGCGCACCACGCGGGCATGCACCATGCCGTCCGTCGCCATGTCGTGCATGAAAACCGGCTCGCCGAACACCTTCGCGGCGAGGTCGACGCGCGGCGCGCTGTGGCCGACGACCCGGTGCTCGCTCGCTTGCTTTATCGGCGCCCGGGCGCTGGCATGGCGCGCGAGATCGACCGCGCCGGCGAGCGACCAGTAATCGTGGCCGATCGGGGCGCCGCGGTGGACGATCGCGCCGTCGCGCACCGCGAGGTCGGCGCGGGAATAGCCCGACACCGCTGCGGCGTGGTCGATAAACAAGGCGCGCACCTCGGCGCAGGCGAGACGCAACGCGACGCCGCCGAACTGGATCGACTGGCTGCCCGCCGTGTAGCCCTCGTTCGGGGTCAGATCGGTGTCGCCGGTCTGCAGCACGATGCGCTCGGGAGCCACGTCGAGCTCCTCGGCGGCGATCTGATGCATCGCGGTCAGGACGCCCTGGCCGATCTCGACCCGGCCGGTCGACACCCTGACCCGGCCGGGCTCGGGAAACCCGACCCACTGATCGAGCCGCGGATTGTCGGCAAGGAGCGGAGGCAGGGTGGGTGCGGTAACGCTCATCGCGAGGCTCCTTCACGCATCTTCTGGGCGGCGCGTTCGATGGCGCGCAGGATGCGGGTGTGGCTGCCGCAGCGGCAGATATTGTCGTCGAGCGCCGTGGCGATCTCGCTGCGCGACGGCGACGGGTTCCTGTCGAGCAGCGCCTTCGCCGAGATGAGGATGCCGGCCAGGCAATAGCCGCACTGCCCGGCCTGCTCGTCGAGAAAGGCCTCTTGCAGCGGGTGCGGGTGCTCTCGTGTGCCGAGACCTTCGATCGTGACGACCGCCTTGCCCACGACCGTCGAGAGCGCCTTGCCGCAGGATTTCTCGGGCTTCCCGTCGACCAGCACCATGCAGCTGCCGCATTGCTCCTCGCCGCAGCCGAATTTCGTGCCGACGAGCCCCAGATGGTTGCGCAGCACGTCGAGCAGCGGGGTATCGCCGTCGGCGGTCACGCTGACGCCGGTTCCGTTTACGGTCAGATGGGTTGGTTGCATCGGTGTCTCGCCAAGAGATTATGCGAAACTATATCAGGATCGGGCGCTTGCGGGATGGCGGATGATGCATGTTGTGATTTGCGGCGGCGGCGTGATCGGCGCCGCGACCGCGTATTTCCTGAGTTGCCGCGGGGTCAAGGCGACAATCGTCGAGCGCACGGGCCTCGCGTGCGGGGCGTCCGGCAAGGCGGGCGGCTTTCTTGCGCTCGACTGGTGCGACGGCACACCGCTGCAAGCCCTCGCCCGGCGCAGCTTTGCCTTGCACGGCGAGCTCCCACAGCGGATCGATGGCGACTGGGGCTACCGGCGCCTCTCGACCTATGGTGGCGTCGCGGGCTTGCGCAACCGGGTCCGGCAGCGCGGCGCCGGCGACGCATTCGGCTGGCTGTCGGCCGGCGTCGCCGTGAGCCAGGCGCTGGGCACGCTCGAGACGACCGCCCAGGTCCATCCCGCCTTGTTTACCGCGGCGATGATGCGGGCCGCCGAGGCGCAGGGCGCGGAGCTGCGCATCGGGCGGGTCACCGGTCTGGTGACGAACGGCGGGCAGGTGGAGGGCGTCGAGGTCGACGGCGCGACGATCGCTTGTGACGCGGTCGTCATCGCGATGGGCCCGTGGTCGATATTGGCCGCCGCATGGCTGCAACTGCCGGCAGTGTTCGGGCTGAAGGGGCACAGCCTCGTGTTCGAAACCGGCACCAGAATCCCCGCCGAGGCCGCCTTTCTCGAGTACCGCGAGGCGAACGGCGCGGTGCAGAGCCCCGAACTCTTTCCGCGCACCGACGGCACCACCTATGTCTGCGCGATTTCGAGCGAAAGCCCATTGCCGGTCGATCCCGCCGATGTCGCCCCGGATAAGGGCGCGCTCGAGCGCCTCGAGACGATGTGCCGCGACATCTCCCCGGTGCTGGGCCAGGCGAAAATCCTCGCCCGGCAGGCCTGCTACCGCCCGGTCACCCGGGACGGTCTGCCGCTGATCGGGCTCGTGGCGGGGATGACAGGCGCATATGTCGCCACCGGCCACAGCGTGTGGGGCATCCTCAACGCGCCGGCAACCGGCGAAGCCATCGCCGAGCTGATCACCGAGGGCGCAGCGCGCGCGATCGACCTGTCGCCGTTCGACCCGGCCCGGCTCCCCCCGCTCGACCCGGCGCGGCTGGGCCGAGCGACTTGATAATAAAAGTGGTGCGTGTTCCGGTTGGATCGCCGGCTGTGCGTCCTTCGAGACGGCCGCTTCGCGACCTCCTCAGGATGACGTTCTTTCTTAATGCCATCATATACTTGTCGTCATCCTGAGGAGCGCCCGTAGGGTGCGTCTCGAAGGACGCATAGCGCTGATGCAGTCCTTCTGCCAATTTTCTCACAGCCCCGAAAACCACGACGACAAGCGTCGATATTAGAGTGGCTTCAGCGGCGGGAGCAGGTCCGCGGGATCGAGACCGAGCTCGTAAAGGCCCATGTTGTAGAGGCAGAAATCTGATTGCGGCGGCTG
>DATCQF010000303.1:0-4337 GCA_036569735.1 Allostellaceae bacterium
AATCCCCCACCTCACCCCAACCCTCTCCGCCCCCCAATGGACGAAGGCGGGCGGAGAGGGAGAGCGCGGAAGCCTCCCATGCCTAGCGATCCCCCGGGCACAGACCCGATCGACATCGCCGGTTACGACCCGGTCGCGCGCGCGGTGCATTGGCTGGTGGCGGGGCTCGCGGTGGTCGTCGTCGCGCTCGGTCTGGCGATACCGGGAGCGCCGCGCGAAACCGGGTCGCGCGACCTCTTGCTGCTGCTGCATCGCTCGGTCGGGCTGGTGATCCTGGCGCTGATGGTGTTCCGCGCGTTGTGGCGGCTCACGCACCCGCCGCCGCCGCTGCCGGCGGGCTTTCCGCGGATCGAGGCGCTGGCCGCGCATGCCGGCCACGCCCTCTTGTACCTGTTGTTTCTCGTCATGCCGCTGAGCGGTTATCTGAATGCCGCGGCCGCCGGGCATTGGGTCAGCTTTTTCGGGCTGTTCCCGATCCCGCCGCTGGTGCCGGAAAATGCGCGTCTGTCGCAGGCCGCGACCGCGGCGCACCTGACCGGGCAGTTCCTGATCTATGCCTTGGTCGGGGTCCATGTCGCGGCCGCGCTGATGCACGCGGTCGTGCGGCGCAACGGCATCCTCGAACGCATGCTCCCGCTGCGCCGCACCGCCTCGTAGGGGCTCCTGGAAGCCCGGCCTACCCCCTCAGCCTCCGCCGCTCGGAACCGCCGCCAGGTTCGCGCGGAAGAACAGGAGGGCGTCGTCGAGGCTTTTCGCCACGCGCAGCCGCTGGCGTCCGCTCAGCACGATGAAGTCGGCCTGGCCTGCTCCCTGGCCCGCCCCATGATTCGCCGTGGGGCTGGCCGATTTGACGATCGTATAGGCCGCGCTTTCCTGGGTATGGCGGAACACCGAAAACAGCGCCTGCCCATCGCGATGGTCGATCGCGTAGTCGCGCCATATCCCGCGGGCGACGTTGCGGCTGTACAGCCCCAGCAGCTGGTTCAGTTCGGAGCGCGTGAAATAGAGCGTGCGGCGAAGCGTCCGATAATCCCTGAGAGGCAGCACCGTCGCATTGTTGCCGATCATCGCCGACCGTCTTCTGTTGCCCGTATCGCATTTTGCCGATTTCTGGCGAGGCGTCCAGCCGTCATGCGGTCCCGCCCGCCCGATCGGGCGCGGATGCGGTGCGACCGGTTGCCGCCGGCTCGAGTCCCGAGGATGGCGCGATTTGCGTCGCCCTGGCCGAGCGGATATGTTGCGGCCCCTCGACCGAGGCCGATTGGGGCTTGCGTGAGCGATATTTTCCGCGAAATCGAAGACGAGCTGCGCCGGGATAACCTCCTGAAGCTGTGGCAGCGTTACGGGAAGCACGTCATCGCGGTCGCGGTGCTGGCGCTCGTCGTTGCCGGAGGGGTCGTCGGTTGGCGCAACTATCAGGCGTCCGAACGCCGCGCCCAGGGCGCGCGTTATTCGAGCGCGCTGGCGCTGGTGCGCGAGGGCAAGACTGCCGAGGCGGCCAAGCTGTTCGGCCTGCTGGCCCAGGAAGGCGGTGGCTATAGCCTGCTCGCCCGGTTCGGCGAGGCCGAGATGCGGGTCAGGAGCGGCGACAGGAAGGCGGCGGTCGCGACTTATGACCAGCTCGCCGGAGGGTCCGGCACCGATCCCGAATTCCGCGATCTGGCGGTGCTGCTGTCGGTCATGAGCGGGCTGCCCGACGGAGATCCGAAAGCGGCGGTCGAGCGTCTCCAGCCGCTGACCGTGAGCGGCAACCCGTGGCGGGCGAGCGCGCTCGACCTGACCGCCGCGGCAAAGCTCAAATCGGGCGATCGCAGCGGCGCCCTCGAGATCTATAAAGAGCTTAGCGACGACCTGTCGGCGCCGCAGGGTCTGCGCGCCCGCGCCGCCGAGATGGCCGCGGCGCTCAAATCCTAGCCAGCCCCCCCATCATGACCGGCCCCGTCTCATCATGACTGTCCCCACCTCATCATGACAGGCTGGGTCGCACCATGAACCGACGCGACTTTTCCGCGCTGCTGCTGTCCTTTGGCGCGGCCGGATGCGATATGTTCAACGACAAGAAACAGCCGCTGGTGGGCGAGCGGATTTCGGTGCTCGGGATCGGCGGCGGGGTCGAGCCCGACCCCAAGCTCGCCGCCACCCCGGTCACCCTGCCGCCGCCTTCCGTCAACCCGGATTGGCCCGAGCCGGGCGGCAACCCGGCCCATGCGATGAACCACCCGGCCTTGCCGGAAAAGCTCGGACGCGCCTGGGACACCGGCATCGGCGACGGTTCGTCGCGCTATACCAAGGTGATGTCGCAGCCGGTCGTCGCCGGCGGCCGGGTCTTCGCGATGGATGGCGGCGCCCAGGTGAGCGCTCTCGACGCGGCGACCGGCACGCGCATCTGGCAGGTCGACCTCAAACCGGAGGACTCGCGCGGCAATGGCTTTGGCGGCGGACCGGCGTTCTGGGACGGCCGGCTTTACGTGGCGACCGGCTATGCCCAGGTGCTGGCGCTCGATCCGGCCGACGGCAAGGTGATCTGGCGCCAGAATGTTGCCGCGCCGGTGCACAGCGCGCCGACCGTGGCGGATGGAAGGGTCTTTGCCGTTACCGTCGAGAACGAGCTCAATGCGCTCGCGGTGGCCGATGGCAAGCGCGTGTGGTCGCATAACGGCATCCCCGAGACCGCGGGCCTCTTGGGTGGCGCCAGCCCGGCGGTCGGGGGCGAGGTTGTGGTCGCCGCCTATAGTTCGGGAGAGCTGTTCGCGCTGCGCGTCGAAAACGGCCGCGCGGTGTGGACCGACAATCTCGCCGCGAGCCGCAGCGTCAATGCGGTCTCCGGCCTCGCCGACATCCGCGGCCGGCCGGTCATCGATCATGGGCGGGTCTTCGCCGTCAGCCATAGCGGGCGCATGGCGGCGATCGATCTGCGCACCGGGGACCGGGTCTGGGAGCAGCAGATCGCCAGCAGCCACAGCCCGTGGGTCGTGGGCGACTATGTTTTCGTGCTGGCCAACGACAACGAGCTGGTCTGTCTGACGCACAAGGAGGGCAAGGTCCGCTGGGTCCTCCAGCTGCCCCGCTACGAAGACGAGAAGAAGAAATCCGATCCGATCCTGTGGGCCGGCCCGGTGCTCGGCGGCAATCGCCTGATCGTCCTGTCCTCGCTCGGCGAGGCGGTGTCGGTCTCGCCCTATACCGGCGAGATCATCGGCCGCCAGCCGATGTCCGCCAGCGGCTATCTCGGGCCGGTGATCGCCGATAACGCGCTTTACCTGCTGACCGACGACGCAAATCTCTCCGCCTACCGCTAAAGGGGCATTGACGCCTAGCGCGATCGTGGGCGGTTTCTGCCCGCTTTCCGGCCATTGGCCGTCGCCACCGCCGGGCGATCCTCAACCCGTGTTCGATCTAGACGTGGAACGCTCGGAACCGATTCACCCTTGCTTCGATTTTGCCGCAAAATCCGGCAATGACGACTGATCTGACCCGACGATGACAAGGCGACCCTCGTCGAGCTGCTACGCGAGACGATTGCGGTCGACCGCTTCCCGCTTCCGCCGTGGATCACGATGCTGCGAAAGGGAATCTTCTCAGTTGAAGATTATTGGGGGAAGAAGAAAATGCGTGTCATAGCAATCATAGCTGGATTATTGTCCGGAACCTTGCTTTTTCCGGGTATCTCTGACGCACAGCAGCAACTTCCTGTCGGTTCTTCCAGAGAAACTCTTGCGCCGGGCGTCTATACAGGAATGGTGTGGGGACGTGTCATCGAAATCCGCATCTCTACGATTGATGCCGATGGAGGTTTGCATGGCACGATCCTGGTGCACGGGACCATTAACACCCCCGATGGTGCCATCCGGGAACTGCCCTTCGATACACACCGAGGGCAAGACGGATTGCCGGAGAGGGGAAGGGAATCCACTAACCGATACACCAGCATACGCCGCTGCGGCGTGAACCTGTGCGCTCGCTTCGTCATGGGCAACCCAGCAATCGGCGAGTCGAGCACGATGGCGTCGTGGGTTGACGTGACGCTGTTGCGCCAGTAGGGCGAATTGAGAGAGCCCTGCCGGCCTTGCGGCAGGAGCACGCCGATGCGCCCCCCTCCCGCCACCAGCCCGGAATCCGTGCGCGTCTGGGCCTTTCGCGACGACAGAGGGTAAGGCCCGCTTTCCCCCTGAAGCGCGGTTGGCGCCGGTGCGAAGCGCCTGATTTTCTCTCCTAGATTCCGGCGCCGGCGCGAAGACCGCCGCCCCAGCCGAGGCGCACCCGGCCGAGCGCCATCGCGACCGCGGCCTGCGTCGGCTCGACGACGGGCAGCTGCACCGCCTCCTCGAGAGCGGCCC
>DATCQF010000304.1:0-2231 GCA_036569735.1 Allostellaceae bacterium
CCCGCCGCCCCGGCCGAGGAATTGCGCACCAAAGCGCGACAGCGGCTGGGTCACCCGGCCCATCGGCCGGCTGCGCAACGATGCGTCGCCGGTGACGAATGTGGTGAACGGGTGGGTCGCGAGGATGCCGAGGAGGAGCCGCGCCGAGGTTCCGGAGTTGCCGAGATCGATGACATCATCGGGCTCTGCAAGACCGCCGAGCCCGACCCCGTCGACCAGCCAGCGGCCGTCTTCGGCGCGGACGACCCCGGCGCCCATCGCGCGCAGCGCGGCCGCGGTTGCCAGCACGTCCTCGCCTTCGAGGAGCCCCGTTATCTCGGTGCGGCCGATGGCGAGCGCGCCGAACATCAGCGCGCGGTGCGAAATCGATTTGTCGCCCGGCACCCTGACCGCGCCGGCCAGCGGCGCCGCCGGGCGCGCCGCGATCAGCGCGGACGGCGCCGGGGAAATCGGTGAGGGGGCAGGGGGCGCAAGATCGTCAGGCATCGGCTTTGGCTCGCGGATCAGGGTCGGCCGCCCTTGCCGGAGCGGCAGTGCCGGCCCATATGCCGCTGCCGAAAGCCGATCGCGGGCGGCGTTGGCGCCGGGCTTTTGTTTTTGACAGGCCGCGCTGTCTGTGGCAATGGCGCGCGCTACTCTCAACGACATTATCGACCGCGACACTTGACGCGATAGGAGCGGCTGTTGGCCAAACCGGAATGGGGCAGCAAGCGCATCTGCCCGAGCTGCGGCACGCGCTATTACGATTTGCTGCGCGAGCCCGTAACCTGCCCGAAATGCAGCACGCCGTTCGATCCCGAGGCCTTGCTGCGGGCACGCCGGGCGCGCCCGGCGGCGCCGGTCGCCAAGGAACTCGAGCCGGTCGGCACCGAGGACGCCGATCCCGATCTCGAAACCGAGGAGGTCGAGGCGGTCGACGAGGAGGAGGAAGCCGGCGTCGTCCTCGAAGACGCCGAGGAGGAGGACGAGGAGCTGATCGAGGATGCCTCCGAGCTCGGCGAGGATGAAGACGACATGGCCGAGGTCATCGACAATGTCGAGGAGGAAGAACCCTGATCGCAGGCCCAGCCGGGCCGCGCCCGAGCCCCGTCCCAATCCTGGGGGCCCCGGACGATATTTCCGCTTGCTGCGGCGGCCCGTCGTTCCTAATTTGCGGTCCGCCTGGGGCCGCCTAGCATAACCGCCGCGGGGCCATAGCTCAGCTGGGAGAGCGCTACAATGGCATTGTAGAGGTCACCGGTTCGATCCCGGTTGGCTCCACCAATGAAACCAAGGGCTTCGCTGGAGACGGCGAAGCCCTTGGTCATTCGAGGTAACCACTGGGTAACCGCCAGAGCTAAAGTCATCTGATTTTCGAACTGGCCGCGGCCGAGCTGCGAGCGCTCGGCGATCCGGCGCAAGTCGTCCTTGAGCCTTGCCTGCCCGCGAGACCGCTTCCGGCCGCCGCGTACGCGCGAGAGGTCCTGTCCGCGGCGACCGTAGCTCCAATGCTCTCCCGCTCATGCGCGCCGAGGCGATGCACCGGGGGTAGGGAGGTGGGGGCGGCGTTGACCTTCGGCATCAGGACCGCCTAGCCCCGTCGAGAAAATATCGCCAATTCGCCCGGCGTTCTCTCGACGACCGCGATGTGGTGAAAAGCGGCCGTCCGCTCGGCTACAAGGAGAGGACCTGCGCCCAACCCTCGGCGGAGTTCGATTCGTCGACCGCGACGGCGGGGTTTGCCCCAAAATTGCCGTTCATGTCGACGCCAGCGAACACCTGGTTCGGGTGCTACTTGCCCTTGGCACTCGGGGTTTCCACCGTTCGCTATCCTATCCAACTGTGGACCTTCGACTACATTTCCACGAGCGGAGCGGGACGGCTGGGACCCGCCAAGAGTGGCCGATTGTCGGGTCGTGGGCAAGCGGCAAGGTTCGACAATTGAGCGTTCCAGGCAAGAAGATCGAGAGCAAGAGCGCTGCGCCCGACATACCGCCCAAAGCCGATCGGCGCTGGAAGAACTGCTTCTCGCCGTGGTTCTATCGTCGCCGCAACGCCATCGAGCGCATGTTCGGCCGCCTCAAGGACTTTCGCCGCATCGCGACCCGGTACGATCGCCTCGCCAGCAATTTTCTCGCCGCAGTCTGCATCGCCGCCACGTGCTATTGGCTATGAAGCAGTGTGCGAAAAGACCGCGTTCTCTTAATTGCCTACAAGTTGATTTAGCGGTAAGCTGGATCACAATAGTGCAG
>DATCQF010000305.1:0-6495 GCA_036569735.1 Allostellaceae bacterium
GGGCAAGGCTGGCGACGAGGCCCAGCTCGACGGGGTCGGTGCCGATGACGAAGACAATTGGGGTGGTTGAGCTTGCGTTTTCCGCCGCTATTGCCGGAGGGATGCCGAATGCTGCGATCAAATCGACCTTGCGGCCGACAAGATCGCCCGCCAATCCCGGCAGGCGATCATAGCTACCCTCCGCCCAGCGGTATTCGATCGAGACGTTTTGGCCCTCGACATAGCCGGTTTCGCTCAGTCCCTGATGGAACGCGGCAACAAACGGTCCATTCGGGCCGGGTGAGGTGGCGATCAGGGCACCGATCACCGGCATCGCCTTCCGCTGCGCGCGGGCGGCGAGCGGCCGGAAGGCCGCCGCGCCGCCGAGAAGGGCGAGGGCGTCCCTCCGCCTCACTCGGCGGCGGCCATTGGCGCGGCTTCGCGCTCGGCCTTCAGTTCGAGGAGGGCGCGGCGGTAGTCCCTTGGCATGATCTTGACGAAGGCCGCCACCGTATTGTCCCAGTCTTCGAGGAGAAGGCGGGCGCGGGCGCTGCCGGTCAACAGGTGGTGGCGCTCCACTAGGATGCGCAGGCGCTGCGCGTCGAAATGCATGAGGTCCCCCATGCCGCTGTCGACGACGCTGACCGGGCGCTGGCGCGGGCGCGCTTCGTCATCACCGTCGCTGCCGTCGGCGCCGCTGTCGCCGATCGCTTCGAGATCGACCCCGGCGTGGTTGCACAGGCTCGCGAAGCGGCCTTTCGGGTCATAGACATAGGCGATCCCGCCCGACATCCCTGCGGCGAAATTGCGTCCGGTCTCGCCGAGCACGACGACGACCCCGCCGGTCATGTATTCGCAGCCATGGTCGCCGGTGCCTTCGACGACTGCGACCGCGCCGGAATTCCTGACCGCGAAACGCTCGCCGGCGACCCCCTCGAAATACGCGTCGCCCGCGATCGCGCCGTAGAGGACGGTGTTGCCGACGATGATGTTCTCGGTAGGCTCGCGCCGCGCCGCTTCCGGCTGGCGCACCACCAGCCGCCCGCCCGACAGGCCCTTCCCGACGTAATCGTTGGCGTCGCCATCGAGTTCCAAGGTCACGCCATGCGCGAGGAAGGCGCCAAAGCTCTGCCCGGCGGTGCCGGTGAAGCGCACCCGGACGGTGTCCTCGGGGAGGCCGGCATGGCCGTAGCGCCGCGCGATCTCGCCCGACAGCATCGCGCCCACGGTGCGGTGGACGTTGCGGATCGGCCGCTCGATGCGCACCGGCTCGCGGCGGTCGAGGGCCGGCGTTGCCAGGGCGATCAGCTCGTGGTCGAGCGCCTTGTCGAGCCCATGGTTCTGCTCTTCGCAGTGGTGGATCGCGACCCCGGGCTTTGGCGGCTCCTGGTACAAGAGGCGCGAGAGGTCGATCCCCTTCGCCTTCCAGTGGTTGACCGCCGGTTCCATGTCGATCCGGTCGACCCGGCCGATCATCTCGTCGAATTTGCGGAAGCCCAATTGCGCCATCAAGTCGCGCACTTCCTCGGCGACAAAGAAGAAGAAGTTGATGACGTGCTCGGGCTGGCCGGTGAAGCGCTGGCGCAGCACCGGGTCCTGCGTCGCGATGCCGACCGGGCAGGTGTTGAGGTGGCATTTGCGCATCATGATGCAGCCGGCGGCAATGAGCGGCGCCGTGGCAAAGCCGAACTCGTCGGCCCCCAGCATCGCGCCGACGACGACGTCGCGGCCGGTCCTGAGTCCGCCGTCGACCTGCACCGCGATGCGGCCGCGCAAGCCGTTGCGCACCAGCGTCTGCTGGGTCTCGGCGAGCCCGATCTCCCAGGGCGAGCCGGCGTGGGTCAACGAGGTGAGGGGGCTCGCCCCGGTGCCGCCCTCGTAGCCGGCGATCGTCACATGGTCGGCGCGCGCCTTCGACACCCCCGCGGCGACCGTGCCGACCCCGACCTCGGACACCAGCTTCACCGAAATCGCCGCCTGCGAGTTGGCGTTCTTCAGATCGTGGATCAGTTGCGCCAGATCCTCGATCGAATAGATGTCGTGGTGCGGCGGCGGCGAGATGAGGCCGACCCCGGGGGTCGAATAGCGCACCCGGGCGATGATCTTGTCGACCTTGCGGCCGGGCAATTGCCCGCCCTCGCCGGGCTTTGCCCCTTGCGCCATTTTGATCTGCAGAACGTCGGCATTGACGAGGTATTCGGTGGTGACCCCGAAGCGGCCCGAGGCGACCTGCTTGATCGCCGAGCGCATCGAATCGCCGTTGGGCAGCCGCTTGAAGCGCGCCGCTTCCTCGCCGCCCTCGCCGGTGTTCGACTTGCCGCCGATGCGGTTCATCGCGATCGCCAGGGTGGTGTGCGCCTCGCGGCTGATCGAGCCGAAGCTCATCGCCCCGGTGGCAAAGCGCCGGACGATAGACGCGGCCGGCTCGACCTCGTCGAGCGGCACCGGCCCAAGGCCCACATCTTCGGCCAGGCGCAAACGCATCAGCCCGCGGATCGTCAGGAGGCGCTCGCTCTGGTCGTTGATCGTCGCGGCAAAGGCCCGGTAGTCGGCCAGGGAATTGCCGCGCACCGCATGCTGCAGCCGCGCGACCGATTGCGGGGTCCAGGCGTGCGCCTCGCCGCGCAGCCGGAAGCCATAGTCGCCGCCGAGATCGAGCATCTCGCGATACAAGGGGTCATCGCCGTAGGCGCGCGCGTGGCGGACCAGCGCCTCCGCGGCGATCGCCTGCAAATCGGCACCCTCGATCGTCGTCGCGGTGCCGGTGAAATATTGCTCGACGAAGTTGGTCTCCAGCCCTACCGCGTCGAAGATCTGGGCGCCGCAATAGGACTGGTAGGTTGAGATGCCCATCTTGGACATCACCTTGAGAATGCCCTTGGCCAATGCCTTCAGGTAGTTCTTCTGGACCTGTTCGGCGGACAAGGACAGCCCGTTCTCGGTGCGGATCTGGTCGATCGTGGCGAACGCGAGATAGGGGTTGATCGCCTCGGCGCCGTAGCCCGCGAGCACGCAGAAATGATGCACCTCGCGCGCTTCGCCGGTCTCGACGACGATGCCGGTATTGGTGCGCTGCCCCTCGCGGATCAGGTGATGGTGCACCGCCGAGGTGGCGAGCAGGGCCGGGATCGGCACACGCTCGGGCGATACCGCGCGGTCGGACAGGATGAGGATGTTGTGCCCGGCCTCGACCGCCCAGCTCGCTTCGTTGCAGATGCGCTCAAGCGCCGGCGCGATCCCGTCCGCGCCTTCCGCCGCCGGCCAGGTGATGTCGAGCGTGTCCGTTTTGAAGTGGCCGTCGATCAGATGCTCGATGTTGCGGATCTTGGCGAGGTCGCCGTCGGTCAGAATCGGCTGCGCCACTTCGAGCCGGTGGTGGGTCCCGACCTCGTGGCCGAGGAGGTTGGGCCGCGGCCCGATCATCGAGATCAGCGACATGACCAACTCTTCGCGGATCGGGTCGATCGGCGGGTTGGTGACCTGGGCGAAGTTCTGCTTGAAGTAGTTGTAGAGAAGCTTCGGCCGGTCGGAGAACGCGGCGATCGGCGTGTCGGTGCCCATCGAGCCGACGGGATCGTCGCCCTCCCGCGCCATCGGCTCCAAAAAGAACTGGATATCCTCCTGGGTGTAGCCAAAGGCCTGCTGCTGGTCGAGCCGGCCCGACGGATCGTTGGAGACCGCCGGCAGCGCCGCCTCGGGCGCCTCCGGCAGATCCTCGAGCTTGTACTGGGTCTGCTTCAGCCACGCCTCGTAGGGGTGCTCGGCGGCGAGCTTCCGCTTGATTTCCGAATCGTCGATGATGCGGCCTTCCTCGAGGTCGATCAGCAGCATCTTGCCGGGCTGGAGCCGCCACTTCCGGGTGATGTTCTCCTCCGGCACCGGCAGGACGCCGGCTTCCGAGGCCATGATCACATGGTCGTCGTCGGTGATGATGTAGCGCGCCGGCCGGAGGCCGTTGCGATCGAGGGTCGCGCCGATCTGGCGCCCATCGGTAAAGGCGATCGCCGCCGGCCCGTCCCACGGCTCCATCAGCGCGGCATGGTATTCGTAGAAGGCGCGGCGCTCGGCGCCCATCAGCGGGTCGGACCACGCCTCGGGGATCAGCATCATCATCGCATGGGCGAGCGAATAGCCGCCGCCGATGACCAGGAGTTCGAGGGCGTTGTCGATGCACGCCGTATCGGATTGCCCGGGACCGATCAGCGGCACCATCTTTTCGAGATCGGCGCCCAAGAGGTCGGACGACATCGCCTGGCGGCGCGCGCTCATCCAGTTGACGTTGCCGCGCACCGTGTTGATCTCGCCGTTATGGCAGATGAAGCGGTAGGGGTGGGCGAGGCGCCAAGACGGGAAGGTGTTGGTCGAAAAGCGCTGATGGACGAGGGCCAGGGCCGACACGGTCAAGGGGTTGCGCAAATCGTCGTAGAAGCTTTGGACCTGCGGGGCCAAGAGGAGGCCCTTGTAAACGATCGTGCGGGTCGAGAATGACGGCATGAAGAGCTCGCGCAGCGCCGGCATGTCGAGGCGCTCGGACATTTCGACGACCCGGTTCAGGACCTGTTTCCTGATCGTCAGGATCTTGCGCTCGAATTCGTCCTGGTCGCCGATCCCGGGCGCCGCCGCGACGATCGCCTGGGCGATCCACGGCATCGACGCGATGACCGCGGCGCCGAGCCCCGCCGTGTCGACGCCGACATCGCGCCACGCCAGGAGGGTCTGGCCCTCGGCGCGGACGAAATGCTCGACATGCTCGATCGCGACGGCGCGCGCCTTTTCGTCCATCGGCAGAAAGCACATCGCGACGGCATAGCGCCCGGGTGGCGGCAATTCGATGCCGCGCCCCTTGGCCCAATGGCGCAACAGCGCGTCGGGCGTCTGGATCATGCAGCCGGCGCCGTCGCCCATCAGCGGGTCGGCGCCAACCGCGCCGCGGTGGTCCAGGTTGACCAGGATCTGCAAGCCGCGCTGGATGATATCGTGCGATTTTCGGCCCTTGATATTCGCCACAAAGCCGACGCCGCAGGCGTCATGCTCGTTGCGCGGATCGTAGAGCCCTTTTTCGCGTTGCAATGCCATCCCGAAGTCGCTCTTTCACCAGGCCAGAGGCCGCATTTTCCCTTCGGCGCGCGCGGGTCGCGATGCGCCGCATTTAGTATGCATAAGTTACCTGGGGAAGGCGAATCGAGCTTGCGAGAATATCCGCTAATTTCTGCCGCGGGTAAGGATGCGCCGCACTACGATCCGGCGTCCTTCGAGACGGCGCTGCACGCCTCCTCAGGATGAGGCTAAGTTCATGATAGAATTTAGAAAAAACCTGAGGAGCTCCCAAAGGGAGCGTCTCGAAGGACGCACGGCACCGGCCCCGGCTGCCGCCAATAGGTTCAAGGTTGCTCAGCCGGAGTGCGACCTAATCGTCGCGGCGATCGGCGGCGAGGTGCGCAGGGTCTGCAACACGACGCAATAGCGCTCGGTCAGCTTCAACAGCGTGTCGATGCGCTCAGGCGGCTCGTCGGTGTCGAGGTCGAAGGCGAGGCGGATCGCTGCGAAGCCAACGGGCGCGGTACGCTCGACCCCGAGCGTGCCGCGGAAATCGAGATCGCCCTCGGCGCGCACCTGGCCGCCCTTCAAGCGGAATTCGAGTGCCGTCGCGACCGCCTTGCAAGTGACCCCGGCGCAGGCGACGAGCGCCTCCAGCAGCATGTCGCCGGAGCACGCCTCGAGCCCGCTGCCGCCGGTCGCCGGGTGGAGCCCCGCCTCGACGAGTGCGCGCCCGGTCTCGACCTTGCAGGCAATTGCGCCCTCCGCGAGATCCCCCGCCGCCGTCAGGGTGACGAGCGCCGCCTCCGGCCGCTCGCGGTAGGCCGCCTTCAATGGCGCCTGCAATTCGCGCAATGCCGTCGCGTCCATGTCATCACCCCGCCTGTCGAACCCGCAATTTGTCATCCCGACGCAAGTCGGGATCCATCCCTGACATGGATACCGGCTTTCGCCAGCATGACAAGCATGGAGGCGGCACTGCGCGTGTCCCGATGGTAAGCTGGACGCAACTGAGCGAAGGGGAAGCCCAATGGGACCGCTTGAGGGGGTGAGGATCATCGAATTGGCCGGGATCGGCCCGGCGCCGTTTTGCGCGATGCTGCTGTCGGACATGGGGGCGGAGGTGATCCGGGTCGACCGCGCCGCCAATGTCGGGCATGACGACAGCCGGGTCGGAGGGCCCGTCGGCGAGGAGCACCGCTTCAACCTGCTGGCGCGCGGCCGCCGCAACATCGCGGTCGACCTGAAGAACCCGGAAGGGGTCGCGGCGGTGCTGCGCCTCATCGACCGGTCCGACGCCCTGATCGAGGGGTTTCGCCCGGGGGTCATGGAGCGGCTCGGCCTCGGCCCCAATGTGTGCCTCGCGCGCAACTCCAAGCTGGTCTTTGGCCGGATGACCGGGTGGGGTCAGGACGGCCCGATCGCGCACACCGCCGGGCACGACATCAACTACATCGCATTATCGGGCGTGCTCTATTC
>DATCQF010000306.1:0-7607 GCA_036569735.1 Allostellaceae bacterium
GATTGGCTCGCCGGTTCCGGGCACCCGCACCCGGCTCGCCCGTGGTCGGGCGAGCCACCCTCTCCCGCGATGCAGGAGAGGGGTTTCGGAGGAGGCCGAGTGCGATCCACAGCGTCGCCGCATAGATCAGCAGCGCCACCGCGAGATGGGCGACGAGACGGTACTGGCTGACCTCGACCCGGTCGGCGAGGCCGCTGGTCACCATGTACCAGCCGAGCGCACCCTGCGCGGCGCCGAGCAGCAGAATGCCGGCGAGCGGCGTCATCAATGGGCGCGGCAGCCGCCGGCGCACCACGAAATAAACAAAGGGCAAGGCATAGGCAAAGCCGATCAGCCGCCCCCACAAACGGTGGACGTATTCCCACAGGTAGATGGTTTTGAACGCGTCGAGGCTCATGCCGTAATTGAGCAGCCGGTACTGCGCGATGTGCCGGTATTTTTCGAATTCGGCGGCCCAGGCGGCGTGTGACAGCGGCGGGACGATGCCGGTCACCGGCTGCCATTCGGTGATCGACAGACCCGACAGGGTCAGCCGGGTGACGCCGCCCAACACCACCATGACAAAGATCATGGCGCAGCAGACCAGCAGCCAAACCGCGATCGGTAAATTATCTCGGCTCGTAGCAAGGCCAGGAACGAACCTCCGTTCGATCTTGGCTGCACTCGCCGGAGCAGGCTGCAACCCGGCCACCCCTGTTGAAGTTTTCATGTCCGCAACATTGACTTTGAGCGACGCATTGCTAGCTTGGGCCGCATGGAAATCCGCCTGACTGCCGAACAAGAGACCCGGCTTGCCGAACTCGCTGCACGACAAGGCCGCGACGCCGACGATCTGGCACGGGAAGCTCTCACGCGGTATCTCGAAGATGATTCGCGCTTTGTCGAGGCGGTTGTGAGGGGCTTGGCCTCGCTTGACCGGGGCGAGTTCGTAACCCATTCCGAAGTCGGCAGACGCATCAAGCGACTTCTCGAGTCTTAATGGAAATACGCTGGTCTCCGGAGGCGGCCGAGGACCTGGAGCATATCGTAGATCGGATCCGCCGTGACAACCCTGATGCGGCACGGCAAGTGGCGGAAATTATTTATAGCCGTTGCGCCAGCCTGGAGAATTTCCCCGATCGCGGGCGGATAGGCCGGATTCCCGGGACGCGCGAACTCGTCTTCGCGCCGCTTCCCTACATTGTGGTTTATCGGGTCAGATCGAGTACCGTCGAAATCGTCCGCATTTTCCACGGCGCGCAGAATTGGCCGTGATGCTTTGCGGATGGCCGGCAGACAGCCTCAGTGCAGCGTCAAGGCATGCTTGACGTGGCGCAGGCGGTTCGGCGTGCTGCGGCTGCTCTGCTTCACATTGACCGAATGCAGCTTGCCCTCGATGTTGTTGCGCCAGAACTCGAGGAACTTGTTGAGCTCGGGAAAATCGGGTGCCAGGTCGAATTTCTGCCAGATGAAGCTCTGGAGCAGGGCGGGATGGTCGGGCAGCCGGTAGATGATCTCTGCCGTGGTGAGCCGATACCCCCTGACTTGCAGCTCGTAAGCGGTCACGTCCGTGCCTCTCGGTTAGGCCTTCCCCTGAGACGAGCATGGCGCGGCGAGGGTTCCGGTGCAATAGGAAAGTGCGAGGGAAAACAGCGCATTAGCAGCCGAGGGGTGAGTCTGCTGCCAAGCGGTCGCGACCGGGGGCGGGGGCGGGGCGGGACGCTCCTTGAAGCCATCGCGCAGCGGTTTAAATATCACCGTGGCGAAACTGTTCATAGCAACCTTCGTTGTTTGATCGAGCGTCGGTTTTCGACGGCGCACTACCATCCGCAGGGTCCTCTACGATGCATCGGTTTTGGTCAGCGCTCCTGTTGATGGGCGCCGTCGCGGGCATCGCGCCCGAGCCGCAACCGGCTCTTGCCGCAGGGCTGATCCCCGAGGTCGGCGGCGCCGCGGTGCCGAGTCTCGCGCCGATGCTGAGCCGGATCACTCCGGGGGTGGTCAATATCGCGGTGCGCGGCCGGGTGAAGGAACAGAACCCGCTGTTGCAGGACCCGTTCTTCCGGCGCTTTTTCAACGTGCCGCAAAACCAGCAGCTGCAGGAGCGCGAGACCCAGGCGACCGGGTCCGGCGTCATCATCGATGCGGCGCAGGGTTATGTTCTGACCAACGGGCATGTCGCCGCGAACGCCACCCGGATCGAGGTGATCACCAAGGACAACCGGCGCCTGGCGGCAAAGCTGATCGGCACCGACGCCGATACCGACGTCGCGGTATTGCAGATCCCGGCGGGCAATCTGACCGCGGTGCCGCTGGGCGATTCGGACCGCCTGCAGGTCGGCGACTTCGTCCTCGCGATCGGCAACCCGTTCGGGCTCGGCCAGACCGTGACCTCGGGGATCGTCAGCGCGCTCGGGCGCAGCGGGCTCGGCGTCGAGGGCTATGAGGACTTCATCCAGACCGACGCGTCGATCAACCCGGGCAATTCGGGGGGCCCGCTGGTCAACCTGCGCGGCGAGTGCGTCGGGATCAACACCGCGATCCTGACACCGGGCGGCGGCAATGTCGGGATCGGCTTTGCCGTGCCGATTAACATGGCGCGCCGCGTCATGGAGGAGATTATCCGCCACGGATCGGTCACGCGCGGTCGCATCGGCGTGGCGATCCAGGACCTGACCCCGGACCTCGCGCAGGCAATGAATACGACCCACACTACCGGGGCGGTCATTGCCCGCGTCGATCCCGGGTCGCCGGCCGAGCGCGCCGGCCTGCATAGCGGCGATCTGGTTGTCGCCGTCAACGGCGTCGCGGTACGCGGCGGGACCCAGCTGCGCAACATGATCGGGCTGGCCCGCGTCGGCGGCGATGTCGAGCTGACGGTCGACCGCCGCGGCGCCGAACGCAAGGTCGCGGTGCACATCGACCCGGCGGGTCCGAC
Source organism: Allostellaceae bacterium (assembly GCA_036569735.1). Classification (GTDB taxonomy): domain Bacteria; phylum Pseudomonadota; class Alphaproteobacteria; order ATCC43930; family CGMCC-115725; genus DATARH01. Next base: position 2,918 of record DATCQF010000306.1, read on the forward strand.
CGCCGCGCGACAGCGCCAGCGCTGAGCGGGCGAGCCGGTTCGCTATGGCGACGCAAACCCCCTATGAGGTGCTCGGGGTCAAACCCGGCGCCGGCCCCGAGGAGATCCGCAAGGCCTATCGCAAGCTGGCCAAGGAGTTCCATCCCGACCTCAATCCGGGGAAGCCCGCCGCCGAGGCGCGCTTCAAGGCGGTGACGGCGGCCAACGACATCCTGTCGGACCCCGACAAGCGGGCGCGCTATGATCGCGGTGAAATCGACGAGAGCGGCGCCGAGCGGCCGCGCTACTCCTATCGTCCGCATGCCGAGGGCGCGCAGGGTAGGAAATACCAGCCGCAGGGCGAGATCAATATCGAGGACCTCGATGATCTGTTCGCGATGTTCGGGCGCGGCGGGGGCGGTGGGCCCAGGGGCGCCAGGAGTGGCGGGCCAGCGGGAGAGGGGTTCTCGATGCCCGGTCAGGACCGCCAGTACACCCTGACGATCGATTTCACGCTGGCCGCGACTGGCGGTAAGCAGCGCCTGTCGCTGTCGCCCGAGACATGGCTCGACGTGACCGTCCCGCCGGGTATCGAACAAGGCCAAGTGCTGCGCCTCAAGGGCAAGGGGGCCCCGGGATACGGCGGCGGTCCACCGGGTGACGCGCTGATCGAGGTGCATATCGCGCCGCACCCGTTCTTTCGCCGCGAGGGCGACGACATTCATGTCGAGCTGCCGGTCGGCCTCGCCGAGGCGGTGCTCGGCGCGCGGGTATCGGTGCCGACGGTTACGGGGCCGGTGACGATGACGATCCCCCAGGGTTCCGATACCGGCACGCGGCTGCGGCTGCGCGGCAAGGGTATCCACAAGAAGCGCCGCGGAGACGAGACCACCGGCGACCAGTACGTCACGCTGAAGGTGATGATCGGCGCGAGCGACGACCCGGCGCTCGCCGAATTCCTCAAGGGCTGGGCCGAAGCGCACCCGACCGACCCGCGCCGCGCGATGGGCGCATGATGATCCGCTTCGAAGAGCTTCTCACCCGCGTGCGCGGTCTCGAACGCCGCGAGCTGGCCCGCTGGGTCGAGGAAAGCTGGGTGCTCCCCGAGCGGCAGGACGAGACCTGGGTGTTCCACGAGGTCGATATCGCCCGGGTCGAGCTGATCCTCGACATGCGCCGCGAATTCGCCGTCGATGACGAGGCGATGCCGCTGGTGCTGAGCCTCCTCGACCAGATCTACAGCCTGCGCCGCCAGATGCGCCGCCTCAGCGACGCCATCGAAGGCCAGCCGCCCGAGGTGCAGGACGCGATCCGCCAGGCGCTGCCAAAGGCCGGCGGCGAGGGCTGAGACGCCCAAAAACACCCTCGCCCGCATTGCACACATCGTTTAACCGCCGGCACAGAACCGAGCGTCCTTCGAGACGCACCCCTTTGGGGCGCTCATCAGGACGACGTTCTTTCTTAATGCCATCAAAAACTTACGTCATCCTGAGGAGACCGCGAAGCGGTCGTCTCGAAGGACGCATAAAGCGCGATCCGGGAGAGGGCTTTCGGGCTCACCCACCCGCTTCGAACGTGCCGCGCAATATCTCGCGCGCTTCGGGGGAGCCGTCGAGCGAGCGCAGGCGGCGGCGCTTGATGCGCCAGCCCTCGGGGGTGCGCACGAAATCCCAGCGGTTGGCCGAGACCCGGTGGACGTGAAAACCCTGCGTCGCGCCGTGGTTGGGCACCTCGAAGATGGGGCCGACCCGGTCCGGCACGAGGATTTGCAGGTAGGAGATCGCAAACGCGGTGTCGCCGGTGACCCGGACATACGGCAGCCCGGCGAAATGCGCGATGCCCTGTTCGATCGCGCGGTGGTGCTCCGGGCTCGCCCCGGTGCCGGCGATCGCGGCGCGCCCGGCCGGCGCCGGGAATTCTGCGCCGCGATCAAACACGCCGTCCTCGGTCCACACCGAGGCGGTGTAGTCGCTGGCGCCGGTATCCGCGCTCGGCGGATGGCTGGCGATCAGGTTGTAGATTTCGAGGCGGTCCTCGATTGCGCGGATGCGGTCTTCGAGCGTGCTGCCGCCGCCAACCCGGCTCTCCATTCTCCCCTCCCGATCTGCGGCCCCTCTTCGTCTCGCAGATTTTACAGCCGCTGAAACCGCGCCCTGGCGCCGCGCTCGATGCCGGCGGCGATCAGCCGGTCGATGTCGAGGCGGTGGCGCATCATCTCGAGGACGCGCAATTCCTCCTGGCTCGCCTGGTCGTCGGCGGCGGCGACATCGCAGGCGATCGCATAGGCGGTCTCGCGCAGATTGGCCGGCAATGCCGCCTTGATCGCCTTGAAGGCTTCATCGAGCCCGTTCTCGCGGTTCAAGAGGCGGGTGCACGCCTCGAGCACATCGGGCAAAAGCTCCCGGTCGAACCCGCGGAAGGCCGGCAGATGCCCGACAATGTCGCCGATGATCGCCAGCTCGGCATCGGTCATGTTGCGATCCGCCGCCGAGACAATCACCATCGTGTAGATCAGCGCACCATGCGGGTCGAGCATCGCGGTTCCTTTTTTGGGCATGTCAATCTCCCGGCATGCTGCGCTGCACAAACCAAACCCCGCCGGCTCTGTCAAGGCGACTGCGACAGAAAGCGCGCCGTCGCCTCGGCCGCCTCGACGAGCGGCACCCGGATGACCGGCACGCCCTCGGGGAACGCCGACAGGAGGCGCGACGGCAGGGCCCGGTCGAGGATCGCAAAGACGCCGCGGTCGTCGGCCCGGCGCACCAGACGGCCATAGGCCTGGCGCAGCCGCAGCCGGGCGATGCGGTCGTCGTATTGCGCGCCGCCGAACACAGGCTTGCGCGCGCGGTGCAGGATATCCGGGCGCGGCCACGGCACCCGGTCGAAGACGATGAGGCGTAACGAGCGCCCGGGAACATCGACCCCGTCGCGCACCGCATCGCTGCCGAGGAGGCACGAATCCTCTTCGGCGCGGAAGATGTCTACGAGGGTCCCGGTCGACATCGCGTCGACATGCTGGGCGAGCAGGAGGAGGCCCTGCGCCTCGAGCACCGGGGCGATCCGCTGGTGCACCGCGCGCAGCCGCGCGATTGCGGTGAAAAGGCCGAGCGCGCCGCCCTTGGCGGCGATCATCAAGGCGGCGAAGGCGGCCGCGACCTGCCCCAGATCGTCGCGCGGAACATCGGTGACGATCAGGATGCGGGTCTGCGCCGCATAGTCGAAGGGCGAGGCAATCCGCGCCGCACGCGGGCTGTCCTCGAGATGGCGCAGACCGGTCGCGGCCTCGGCGGCGCTCCAGGCGAGCTCCGGGTCGGTCTCGCCGTCGGTCAGCGTCGCCGAGGTCACCACGATGCCATGCGCCGGCCGGGCCACAGCTTGGGTGAACGGAATGCCCGGATCGATCCAGTTGCGGTTGACCGCGACATCGGTTTCGGAACCCTCGGCGCGGTCGAGCGCGAGCCACTCGACGGTTTCCGGGCGGGGCGGCTCGGTGAGGTCGCGCAACAGCGCGCTCCACGCGCCGAGCAGCATGTCGGCGCGCCGGTCGAGCCCGCGCACCGTCGCATCGAGGCGCTGGCGCAGAGCCGGCTCGGGCGGGTTCTCGGGGTCCTCGAGCTGGCGGCGCAGCGCCGCGGCGAGGCGGTCGAGCCCGGCGGCGAGCCGGCCCGCGGCCTCGACGATCCCCTCGATCGGCGGACGCGCCTCGGCTTCGATGCCGTAGCCCATGTCGCTGCCACCCTTCCCCATGGTCGCGGCGCGTGCCAGCACCTGGCGACGCACCAGCACGAGAAGGCTCTCGAAACCCGCGAGGCCATTGCCTTCGGCGACGCGCTGGTGCCAGCCGTCGGCCGGCAGGATGCGGGCGGCAACCAAGGCCTCGATCAGCGCCGGGCCCGCCTCGTCGTCAGCCTCGGTGAGGTCGCCGATGCGGCGCTGCAACCCGCGGGCGCGCGAACGGCCGGCCTCGGCGCCGAGGATCCAGCGCCGCAGTTCGCGCCCCTCCTGGCCCGAGAGGCGCACCGAGAACGCGGAGTCCGCGGCTTCGAGCAGGTGGTGTCCCTCGTCGAAGACATAGCGGGTCGGCACGGTCGAATCGTCGAGCCCGCCCAATGCGGCCTGCGCCATGATCAGCGCGTGGTTGGCGACGACGAGGCGGGCGTGGCGCGCCGCGTGGACGTTCTTCTCGACAAAACACCGGCGGAAGTGCGGGCAGGCCGAATGGATGCATTCGCCGCGCCGGTCGGCCAGGACATTGACCCGGCCGCGCCCGATCAATTCGGCGAGCCAGCCCGGGAAATCGCCGCCGACGAGGTCGCCCGCCGCGGTGGCGCCGATCCAGCGCGCGATGAGGGCGAGCGGCGCCACCGATTGTGCGCCCCTTGCGGTCGCGCCGCGCACCGCATCCTCGTAATTCAACAGACACAGAAAATTCTCGCGGCCCTTGCGGACGACGACGCGGCGGCGTTTTTGCGCGGGGTCGGGATAGAGCCGGTCGAGTTCCCCGGAAATCTGGCTTTGCAGGTTGCGCGTATAGGTCGAGATCCACACCGCGCCCTGGTTCCGCTCGGCCCACAGGCTCGCCGGCGCGATATAGCCGAGTGTCTTGCCGACCCCGGTGCCGGCCTCGGCGACGAGGTGCTCGCCGGTCGCGAGTGCGCGCTCGACTGCAGCCGCAAGCGCAGCCTGCTCCGACCGCGGCTCGAAGCCCGGG
>DATCQF010000307.1:0-3380 GCA_036569735.1 Allostellaceae bacterium
CGAGTCGCCGCCGATGTATGGGGCGATGTCGAGGATGCCCGGCCTGGGGACCGGGGCGGTCGGGCTCGTCATGGTTTCAAATCTTCTTCGGCGAACGGCACGGCATAACCGCCGAGCAGCAAAATCCGCTGCAGTGTCGGGATGACCCGCGCCGTGAAAGCGGCCAGGCGGTGGTCGTCAAGCGCAACGAAGCCGGCGATCTCGATCAGCGTGTGGGCCGCCTGGGTCTGCTCGTGAAGCGCCAGGATCGTGCCGGTCAACCCCGCCGCCTTCAGTGTCGAGACGATGCGGTCGCGACTGATATCGGGCGCATTCTCAATGACGATCAATGTCCGGTCCCGGCCGGTCGGCTGCCGCGTGCCGCGCCCGATCGCGAGCGCCGCGGCGCCATCGGAGCGGGCGTTGCCGCGCGAGCCGAACGGCAATCGGGTGATGACCTGCGGCACCCTCTCCGGCACCGACAAGAGGTGAAGCCACCAGGGATCGGCATCGCCATCCTGCGGCATCGGCAACACCCCGATCGCCGCCCGGTCGTCGATGACCGCACGGACGACCTGCGCGGTCGAGGGGTGCGCCGTCATCGTCGTCAGGCTGCCGTAATGATCGCGCGCCAGATCCCAATATCCGGGGGCCGCCGGCGGCGCATAGACAGCAACCGCGAAGGCGCCCTGCTGGCGCACCGTCGCCGCCAACAACTCACGCCACATGCGGACCAGCGTCGCAGGCGGAAAGGCGCCGCGATTGCGCTCGATCAACCGCCGGATGATTTGCGCCTCGCGCGCCGGCTGGTGCGCGGCCATACGGTCGCTTTCGTGCTTGAAGGCGTCGATCCGGGAGACGACAGCGATGCGTTCGATCAGCAAATCGTGCAGCCTGTCGTCAATCTCGTCGATGCTTCGGCGCAACTGTTCGAGATCGGACGGAATATCTGACATGGTTTCGATCGCTGACCGGGACCGCGATAGTAGTAGAGTTGCGCATTGCGAAAATCAAAGAAAACGTTGACATGTCAGGCTCCCGATCCATAGCTAGGCGCGTCCCGCTCGGGTATCCCCAGGGCATTTGGCGGGCATGTGGCGGACGCGCGGCACGCCCATCGTGGGCCCGTGGCGCGAACCGCGTCGGGCGCGAAATTTCTGCCCCGGGCGCCGTTGGGAGCACCCCTTGTCAATTCTGACCGCATCGCGCCTGCCACCCGGCAAAGACTGGCCCGGACACAGCCTCGTCGTCGACGAGAAGCTGCAACTCGACTGCGCGGTCGAACTCGGCCCGTTCACGATCGCCTATCAGACCTACGGCACGCTCAACCCGGAGCGCAGCAACGCCATCCTGATCTGCCATGCCCTGACCGGTGACCAGTTTGTCGCCGACCCGCATCCGATCACCGGCAACCCCGGATGGTGGACGACGCTGGTGGGCCCGGGCGGCGTCCTCGACAGCGAACGGTATTTCCTCATTTGCGCCAATGTGCTCGGCGGCTGCATGGGGACAACCGGCCCCAAGGACATCAACCCGGCGACGGGCGACGCGTGGGCGATCGATTTTCCGGTGATCACCGTGCGCGACATGGTGCGGGCGCAAAAGCGCCTCATCGACCATCTCGGCATCGACCAGTTGTTTTGCGTGATCGGCGGCTCGATGGGCGGGATGCAGGCGTTGCAATGGGCCTCGACCTATCCCAAATCGGTGTTCGCCTCGGTGCCGATCGCCGCGGCGGCGCGGCATTCGGCGCAGAACATCGCGTTCCATGAGGTCGGCCGACAGGCGATCATGGCCGACCCCGACTGGTGCGGCGGACGCTATCTGAGCCTTGGCCAAAGCCCGTCGCGCGGGCTCGCCGTCGCGCGCATGGCGGCGCACATCACCTATTTGTCGGAAGCCGCGCTGCACCGCAAATTCGGCCGCAACCTGCAGGACCGCAACGCCGTAACCTACGGGTTCGACGCGGATTTTCAGGTGGAGAGTTACCTCCGCCACCAGGGCAGCACGTTTGTCGACCGGTTCGACGCCAACTCCTATCTCTACATCACGCGGGCGATGGATTATTTCGACCTCGCCGCCGAGCATGACGGCTCCCTGCCGGCCGCCTTCGCCGAGAGTCAGGCGCGGTTCTGCCTCATTTCGTTCACCAGCGACTGGCTGTTCCCAACCTCGGAGAGCCGGGCCCTCGTTCATGCGCTCAACGCGGTCGCCGCCAATGTCAGCTTCGTCGAGATCGAGACCGACAAGGGCCACGATGCGTTTCTGCTGCACGAGCCCGAGCTGTTCGCGACATTGCGCGGGTTCCTGACCGGCTGCGCCGAGCACCGCGGCGTGACGCGTTTCTGGAAACGCGGCGCGTGAGAAGCAGCGCCACCCTGGCGGTCGGTGCCGGCGCAGACCAGGCGATACCGGGTACCGCCGCTCCCGACGAGCTGCGGCGCGATCTTCGCCTGATCGCCGACATGATCGAGCCGGGCCTGCGGGTTCTCGACATCGGCTGCGGCGACGGCGCGCTACTTGCGTATCTCGCGCGGGCAAAGGCGGTCGACGCGCGCGGCATCGAATTGAGCCAGTCGGGGGTAAATGCCTGCGTGCGGCATGGGCTGCCGGTGATCCAGGGCGATGCCGACCGCGACCTCGAGGCCTTTCCCGACGCCGCCTTCGATGTCGTCGTCTTGAGCCAGACCTTGCAGGCGACGCGCGAGCCCCGCCATGTGCTCGAAGAATTGCTGCGCATCGGCAAGCGGGCGATCGTGTCGTTTCCGAATTTCGGGTTCTGGCGGATCCGTCTCAGCCTGTTCTTTCGCGGACGCATGCCGGTTACCGAGCTCTTGCACAATCACTGGTACGACACACCGAACATTCATCTCTGCACGATCCACGATTTTGTCGCGCTGTGCGACGAGGTCGGCGCCCGCATCGAGCGCAGCCAGACGCTCGACCGGCACGGCCGGCCCTTTGCCCTCGACCCGCGCGGCAGCCTCGCCAACCTCTTGGCCGAGCAGAGTGTGTTCGTGCTGTCCGGAGGCCGCTGATGCTCGTTGCCCAGATCACCGACACCCACATCCTGGCGCCGGGGAAGATGTTCAGGGCGCGGATCGAGCCCCAATCGCCGAGCGCGGAATTCGTCTATGCCGAGATCGACACCGGCGCCTGCCTGGCGCGCGCGGTCGCCGCGCTCAACGCGCTGGTGCCCTTGCCCGATGTCACGATCGTCACGGGCGACCTCGTCGACCACGGCGAGGCGGCCGAATACGACCACCTTCGTCAGCTTCTGGCGCCGCTCTCCATGCCGGTCTTCGTGATCGCCGGCAATCATGATTCGCGTGCGCCGCTGCGTCAGGCATTCGCCGCCGACGGCTATTTTCCGCCCGACGGGTTTTTGCACTACACGGTCG
>DATCQF010000308.1:0-6396 GCA_036569735.1 Allostellaceae bacterium
GCCTTCGAGCCCAAAGCGCTGACCGGCATAGAGCGCGTCAATCAGTTCGCCATAGACATCGATTTGCAGCTGTTGATACGCGGCGTTGCCGATCCGCACCGGGCGGCTGTCGGCATAGCCGGGCAGCCAGGGGATCTCGTATTCGGTCAAGCGGCGCTCGCCCGAGAGGCCGTACATGATCTGCATGTCGGACGGGTCGCCCGCTGCCGCGCGCAGCAGCCATTCGCGCCAGGCCCGCGCCTCGCCGCGATAGCCCGAGCTTAAGAGCGCGTAGAGCGTCAGGGTCGCATCGCGGATCCAGCAGATCCGATAGTCCCAGTTGCGCACGCCGCCGAGCCATTCCGGCAACGATGTCGTGGCCGCCGCGACAATCCCGCCGGTCGGCTCATAGGTCAGCATTTTGAGGGTGATCAGCGAGCGGACGATGGCGTCGCGCCACTTCCCCTGCAGCGTGCAATGGCTCGACCAGTCGAGCCACCAATTCTCGGTAGCGAGCAGCGCATCCTGCGGATCGCGCGAACGGAACCCCTTATGGTGCGAGGGATACCAGCTCATCGTGAACGGCACGGTCTCGCCGGCGCTGACGGTGAACTCGCCGACCGTCGTCAGCTCCGGTGTGCCCTTTAGCGCCACCGGCGTCGTAAACTGGACCGCGTTCGGGCCGGCCATTGCGCCGGGACCTCCCAGATGCTGGCGCACCCAGGGGATGGCGCGCCCATAGTCGAAACGCAGGATGATCTCGGTGTGCATCCGCACACACCCCCGGTCGCCGCGAACCAGCCGGATCACATCGACCTGCTGGTCGCCGTCGACCAGCGGCATGAAGTCGATGATCGTAACGCGGCCTTCTGCGGTCTCGAAGCTGGTCTGCAGGATGCCGGTGTCGCCGCAGTATTGGCGGGTGGAGTGCGCGGCCGGATCCTCGGGCGCGATCAGCCATCTGCCGTGCCCGGGGTTGCCGAGAAGCGCGCCAAACACCGATTCCGAATCAAAGCGCGGCAGGCACAGCCAGTCGATCGACCCGCCGCGTGACACCAGCGCCGCGGTGTGGGCGTTGCCGATGATCCCGTAATCCTCGATCGGAACGCTGATCGCGCGGAGGGGCTGTTTCCGCCGCTTCCGGTCCGGCATGCGCTTCCCCTGCGACGGTGGCGCCCGCGGGCTAATGGTGCATAAAAAGAAGGCAGGGCGTATGCCCTGCCAGCCTATCCTTGCGGATTCTTCTGAGCCGGGAACCGTAATTCCCCGCCGGTGTTCGCGAACCTCCCTAAACTCGGGCCAAGCGGCTGCCTGTGCACGTCGATTATTCGGCGACAGTACGCAAATTGACGCACCGGGTCACGCGGTTTTTTTGCGCTTCCCTGGTATTTTCGCCGTCGCCTCGGTACTAGATTGCCTGATACCGCAAACCAGCGAGGTGGCATGCGCCTATCCCAGTATTTTCTGCCGCTCTTGCGCGAGAACCCGAGCGAGGCGCAGATCGTGTCGCACCGGCTGATGCTGCGCGCCGGGATGATCCGCCAGTCATCGGCCGGGATCTATTCGTGGCTGCCCCTGGGGCTGCGCGTCCTCAAACGCGTCGAGCAGATCGTCCGCGAGGAGCAGGACCGCTCCGGCGCGCAGGAAATCCTGATGCCGACGATCCAGCCGGCCGAACTGTGGCGCGAGAGCGGGCGCTATGACGATTACGGCAAGGAGATGCTGCGCATCCAGGACCGCCACGACCGCGAGATGCTGTACGGGCCGACCAACGAGGAGCAGGTCACTGACATCGTCCGCGGCGCAATTCGGAGCTACCGCGACCTGCCGAAAAACCTCTACCACATCCAGTGGAAATTCAGGGACGAGGTGCGGCCGCGCTTTGGCGTGATGCGCGGGCGCGAATTCCTCATGAAGGACAATTACAGCTTCGACCTCGACGCGGCCGGCGCCAAGCACTCCTACAACAAGATGTTCGTCGCCTATCTGCGCACCTTTGCGCGGATGGGGCTGAAGGCGATCCCGATGCGCGCCGATACCGGCCCCATCGGCGGCGACCTCAGCCACGAGTTCCAGATCCTCGCCGAGACCGGCGAGTCGGCGGTGTTCTGCGACCGGCGCTGGCTGGAGACCGACACCACCGCCGACAATGTCGATTACGACGGCGACCTCGATCCGCTGTTTCAGAAATGGACCGCGCTTTATGCCGCCACCGATGAGATCCACGACCCGCAGAAATGCCCGGTCGCGGCGGAAAACCTGGTCACGGCGCGCGGCATCGAGGTCGGCCAGACCTTTTATTTCGGGACCAAGTATTCGGTGCCGCTGGGCGCCGTCGTCACCGGGCCGAACGGCGAGGAGGTGCCGCTCGAAATGGGCTCCTACGGCATCGGCGTGTCGCGCCTCGTCGGCGCCCTGATCGAGGCGAACCACGACGATGCCGGGATCATCTGGCCGGACAGCGTCGCGCCGTTCCGACTCGGCCTCATCAACCTGCGCGCGAGCGATGCCAAATGCACCGCGGCCTGCGACGACCTCTATGGCAAACTGCGCGGCGCCGGGGTCGAGGTGCTGTACGACGACCGCGACGAGTCGCCCGGCGCGAAATTCGCCGCGATGGATTTGATCGGGCTGCCGGATCAGCTGATCATCGGTCCGCGCGGGCTTGCCGCCGGCACCATCGAATGCAAGAACCGCCACTCCGGCACAAGGCAGGACCTCGGCATCGAGGCGGCGCTGGCCCGGTTCGCCGGCGCCTAAGCGGGGTCATTGGGACATATGCGGAAAGCGCCGCAACGAGCCCCTCTCCCGCACCGCGGGAGAGGGAGGGGCCAGCGCCGCAGGTGCGGGAGGGTGAGGGCCTTTCTGCGGCGAATCCCCTCACCCGTCCGCGAGCTGAAGCTCGCGGCCACCCTCTCCCGCAATGCGGGAGAGGGGCTGGAAGCGTGATCTTCAACGCGTTCGAGCGGATGGTGGCGTTCCGCTATCTGCGGGCGCGCCGGCAGGAGGGGTTTGTTTCGGTCATCGCGATTTTTTCCTTACTCGGCATCGCGCTCGGGGTGGCGACCCTGATCATCGTCATGTCGGTGATGAACGGGTTTCGCGCCGATCTCGTTGACCGCATCCTCGGCCTCAACGGCCATCTCGCGGTCTATGGCGAGAGCGCGCATCTCACTGATTTCGACGCGGCCGCGAGGGCGGTGAGGCAGGTCTCCGGGGTGGTCAGCGCGACGCCCTTGATCGAGGGCCAGGTCATGGCGACGAGCGACGCCGGCGCCTCGGGCGCCCTGGTCCGCGGCATCCGTCCCGACGACATCCGCGCCCGCCGGCTGATCGCCGACCATATCGTGGCGGGCTCGCTCGCCGAGTTCGAGGGCGACGGGGTGGCGATCGGCGAGCAGCTCGCGCGCCGGCTCGGGCTCGGCATCGGCGGCCGGGTCACGCTGATCTCGCCCGAGGGCACCGACACCGCGTTCGGCACGATGCCGCGGCTCAAGACCTACCAGGTCGCGGCATTGTTCAATGTCGGGTTCTACGAATACGACAACAGCTACATCTATGTGCCGCTTGCCGCGGCGCAGATTTTCTTCCGCATGCCGGACGCGGTCAGCGACCTCGAAATCTTTCTCGCCGACGCCGACCGCGCCAGCCGCACCGGCCGCCTGATCGCCGCCGCGCTCGGCGGCCGGGTCCGCATCGTCGATTGGCAGCACGCCAATTCGGGCATCGTCAACGCGGTCGAGATCGAGCGCAACGTGATGTTCCTCATTCTGACGCTGATCATCCTCGTCGCCGCGTTCAACATCATCAGCGGCATGATCATGATGGTGAAGGACAAGGGCCGCGACATCGCGATTTTGCGCACGATGGGCGCCTCGCGCGGCATGGTGCTGCGCATCTTCATGCTGTCGGGCGCCAGCATCGGCATCCTCGGGACGCTGGCCGGGTTTGCCCTCGGCGTCCTCTTTACCGAGAACATCGAGGCGATCCGGCACTTCCTGCAGAATGTCCTGGGCGTCAATCTGTTTTCGGCCGAGATTTATTTCTTCACCCGGATCCCGGCGCAGCTCGACGAGGGCGAGGTCGCCTCGGTCGTGCTGATGGCGCTCCTCCTTTCGTTCCTCGCGACGCTCTACCCGTCGTGGCGCGCCGCCCGGCTCGATCCGGTCGAGGGGCTGCGCTACGAATGAACCCGCTGATGCGACGCGTCGTGCCGGCCGGAGCGGACCGCGCGCTGGTGCGGCTCGCCACCGGCGAGTACCTGGCGATCGACACCAACACGGTCGATTCGATCAACTATCTGCTGGGGCGGACGGTCGAGCCGCATATCAGCTTCGTGTTCCGCTGCTTCCTCAATCCGCGCGCCGTGGTCTTGGATATCGGCGCGAATTTCGGCCTCTACACGGCGATCACCGCCGCGGTCATTCGCACGCGGGGACGGCTCTTCGCATTCGAGCCCAATCCCCATACCTTCGGGTTCCTGCTGCGCACGCTCCACGCCAACGGCGTCATCAACAACCCGAACATCACCCTGGTGAACAAGGCGGTCGGGCGAAGTAATGGGCGCGCCGAGCTTCACTATATCGATCAGAACCTTGCCGTCGCCTCGATGACCGACCCGCGGCTCCTCGGCGCCGGGATCGTCGAGGAATGGGGCATGAAGCTGCACACCGTCGAGGTCGACACGACAACGATCGACGACTACCTGCCGGCCGGGCTCGCGGTCGATCTCGTCAAGATCGATGTCGAAGGCCACGAGCCCTATGTGTTGGTGGGCATGGAGCGGACGATCGAAAATTCGCCCAATATGCGGATCATCCTCGAGTATATCGACGAGTTGCTGAGCCATACGGTAGAGGCGCGCGAGTTTACCGATTACATCCACGATCTCGGCTTCCGGATCTGCGTGATCGAGAAGGATTGGCGTCTGCGGCTGGTCGAGCGCGGTGCGCCGGTGCCGGGGAATTGCTATGTTCTACTTACTCGTTCGCCCGAGGCGGACATCACAACGGTGGCGCGTCGGCGCCGCTACCCGAGAAGCTGTCTAAAGCGTGGGCTGCAACTCGCCGCGATCGGTATCGGCGAGCTTAGCCAGCGGCTTTGATCGGCCGCAACGCGCAGGGAGGCCAGGTCAGGCGGTGGAATTTGCCTCGGAGCCGGTGCTGGCACTGCGCGGCGTGCGCAAGGTGTTTCACCAGGGCGGAGTCGATCTCGCAGTGCTGAACGGCGCCGACCTCGTTCTCAACCCGGGCGAGATCGTCGCTCTGGTCGGGCCGTCGGGCGCCGGCAAGTCGACGCTGCTGCATGTTGCCGGGCTGTTGGAGCGCCCGGACGGCGGCGCGGTGATGATCGAGGGGCGCGATTGCGGCGGCCTCTCCGACGAGCACCGTACCTTGCTGCGCCGCCGTGCGCTCGGCTTTGTCTATCAGTTCCACCATCTGCTGCCGGAATTCTCGGCGCTCGAAAACGTCATGCTGCCGCAGATGATCGCCGGGGTGGCGAGGGCCGCAGCGCGCGACAAGGCGGCGGCGCTGTTGCAGCGGGTCGGGCTCGGCGAGCGCCTCTCGCACCGTCCGGCGCGGCTCTCGGGCGGCGAGCAGCAGCGCGTCGCGATCGTCCGGGCCATCGCCAACGACCCCAAAATCCTCCTCGCCGACGAGCCGACCGGGAACCTTGACCACACCACCGCGGCGAGCGTCATGGCGACCCTCATAGAGAGCGTCCGCGCCAGCGGCCTCGCCGCGCTGATCGCCACCCACAACCTCGATCTCGCGCACCGCCTCGACCGCATCGTCGCCCTCGAAGATGGGCGGCTGATGGCGGCATGAGCCGCTTTACCCTCTCCCGCATTGCGGGATAGGGGGGACCCGGCCCGCAGGGACGGGTGGGTGAGGGCAATTTGGCTGCGGAAACCCTCACCCGCCTTGCTTCGCTCGGCACCCTCTCCCGCGGTGCGGGAGAGGGGCTCTCGGCGCTCGCCTGGCGAATCGGTTTTTCGTTGGCATTGCCCTCGCGCGATATTGTTCCGCGCGAAAACGGAGCATTCCCGCGGCACGAAGTGCGAAGCTGTTTCCCACCGCCAGCCGTGCGATGTTCGGCGGCCGCTACAACATCGGGTCCCCATGCCGCTCGCCGATTTCATCCATCTGCGCACCCACACGGCCTACTCCTTGTCGGCCGGGGCGATCCGGATCAAGGAGCTGGTCGGACTGTGCCGGGCCGAGGCGATGCCGGCGGTCGCGATCACCGATTGCGGCAATCTGTTCGGCGCCTTGGAATTCGCCACCGCCTGCGCCGAAAGCGGGATCCAGCCGATCATCGGGGTTGAGATCGCGCTCGCCCCCGAGGCGAAAAATGCCAACGGGGACGCGGGCCGCGGCCAGCGCCCGGGCAATGGCAACGGGGTCGAGCCCGACC
>DATCQF010000309.1:0-1886 GCA_036569735.1 Allostellaceae bacterium
GCTGGGGGGTGCCGGGGAGCGCGCCGGACAGCGACTGGGACCAGGCGGGCCGGGTCGCCACGACATTGAGCGTCGACGCGACGCGCACGATCATCGCGCGCAACGATTCGCCGGATATCGGCTTCGACCGCTCGATCAACCCGTATCGCGGCTGCGAGCACGGCTGCATCTATTGCTACGCGCGGCCGAGCCACGCCTATCTCGGGCTGTCGCCCGGCCTCGATTTCGAGACCCGCATTTTTTATAAGCCGCATGCGGCCGCGCTGCTCACCGCCGAATTGCGCAAGAAGGGCTACAACTGCCGGCCGATCGCGCTCGGCAGCAACACCGACCCCTATCAGCCGGCCGAACGGCGGCTCGGCATCACCCGCGCGATCCTTGAGGTGCTGCGCGACTTCCGCCACCCGGTGACGATCGTCACCAAGGGGGCGCTGATCCAGCGCGATCTCGACATCCTGGGCGAGATGGCGAAGGACAACCTCGCGGTCGTCACGGTATCGGTGACAACGCTCGACCGCGATCTGGCGCGCCGCATGGAGCCGCGCGCCGCCACCCCGGAGCGCCGGCTCGACACCATCGCCGCGCTGGCCGCTGCGGGCGTCCCGGCCGGGGTGCTCGCCGCGCCGATGATCCCGGCGCTCAACGACCGCGAGATGGAGGAAATTCTTTCCCGGGCGCGCGAAGCCGGGGCGAGCGTCGCCGGCTACACGCTCTTACGCTTGCCGCTCGAATTGAAGGCGCTGTTCAAGGAATGGCTCCTGGAGCACGCGCCGCAAAAGGCCGCGCACGTCCTCTCCCTGGTCGCGCAATGCCATGGCGGCCGGCTCTACGATTCGGCCTGGTCAACCCGGAAGACCGGCAGCGGCCCTTACGCCGAGATGCTCGCCGCGCGCTTCGACCGCGCCTGCCGCCGCCTCGGTTTTTCCCCGCGCACGCGGCAGGTGCTCGATTCCGGCCGCTTCCGTCCGCCGCCGCAGAAGGGCGACCAGCTCGCGCTCTTCTGATAAGCTGGCGCCGCGGGGCAGGCCCGGGGCAAAGCGGAGGGCGGCGTGGCCAGGGAGAGGCGGCTCGAAGCGCGCGATGTCGAGGCGATTTTCCGCGAATTCGCCAAGGTCATGAGCGAGCTGCCGCCCGACACCGAGGCCGGCTGGCTCGACGCCGAGGGCGATCTGCGCCTCGCCCCCGATATCGGCCGCAAACTGCGCACCGCCCGCAATGTGCGCGACGTGCTGCGCCAGATCAGGGAAGCGCAGAACGAGCAGGAAAGCTGAAGAAAAGCAGTGCTGCACGGTGAAAGATGCGTCCTTCGAGACGGCGCCGTCATCCTGAGGAGCCGCCGCCAGGCGGCGTCTCGAAGGGCGCGCCTCCTCAGGATGAGGTTAAGCTTATGATGGCATTAAAAAAAACCTCATCCTGAGGGGCACCCTGCAGGGGTGTGTCTCGAAGGACGCGCCGCGCTGATCCGGCAATCCTTTCCCCTCGTCTTCGTGACCTCGGTGTCTTCGTGGTGATCAAAATCCGTCCGGCCCGGCGGCGATGCCGGCATCGTGGAGGCGGCCGATTTCGGCGGCGGGGAGGCCCAGCACCTGCGCCAGCACCTGGTCGGTGTGCTCGCCGAGGCGGGGCGCCGGGCGGGTGGGTGCGCGCGGCGATGCGCCGAAATCGAGCGGCAGGCCGGGCATCGGATAGCGCCCGATCCCGGGCTGGTCGATGTCGGCGAAGAGAGGATTGGCCGGGGAACAGCGGGGGTCGCCCTGCACCAGAGCGACAAAATCCTGGAACGGCCCCCACAAGACGCCGGTCCCCTTGAAGGCGGCGCCGATCTCGGCGAGCGTCTTCGCGCCGCACCAGCGCGCGAGCAATGCGGCAATGGCGTCGCGCGCCTC